>JBBKXU010000317.1:0-4280 GCA_037969645.1 Ferruginibacter sp.
TTTGGAGATGAGTGGGAAGAATTTGAAATAGCTCATATGTCCACTTCGGACGGTATTGGTATCGAGTTGTTTTCATTCCCACATGGGGTGAAAGAAGCTCCAGAATTTAATCCTTTTAACACAGGGCTTTTTCATTTCTGTATTCAGGATCCAAATATAGAAGAGTTGGTAGGTAAGATCGTTTCATTAGGAGGAAAACAGCGTATGCCCATTCGGCAATATTACCCTGATGACAAGCCCTACAAAATGTGTTATGTAGAAGATCCATTTGGAATCGTATTTGAAATATATACGCACAGTTATGAATTAACTTATTCTTCTGGTGCTTATCAAAATTAAAAAACATTATACAGTACTCCGCCGATGTTGGTGGTACATAAACTATCCGCAAGCCAACTGCCGCAGATATACGCCAACACAGATCACCCAACTGGCGCAGACTGATTACTGACGCAGATATGCAGGGCGGTAAAAGAGCGTTGGCGTATCGGTGCCCACTAATACTGATAAAATATTAAACCTGCCAGGCCTTACACTTTAATAGCTTTTCTTTGGCACAGACCTGCCTCCCGGTAAGCAGACACGCCAACACACATAACCCAGGCAGCATATCAGCGCAAGTGGTGTGAGCTTAAGCAATAATCTCATGTTTAAATAGTCTGCAAAAAATACTTGTATTGTTTTTATGTATATATTTGGCAAGTAAATTATTTAGGTAATTTTCATTCATTTGTTGTCCACCTGATATGAAATTTAAAGTACTCACAAACACTATTCTGCTGGCTTTGCTATCATGCATAGCCAGTTTTGATTTATCTGGTCAGGTCACCAATCCTTGCGGTGTAGTTGCAAGAATTTATCCGGGTACAACAGACTCAGTTGTTGCAGCCAATACAAATATTACATTGACAAATACCAGCGTTAATGCTACTTCTATTGAATGGCTTTTAAACGGTGATTTTCCCATCGGTTCTGCACCAACTTTAAATTATGGAATAACTACTGGTGTTTTTGTATTCAGTCTTGTTGCTCACAATGGAAATTGCTCAGATACCACCACAGTTGTTTATTTTTCAGCAGGTACTGCACATAGTGTTGACAGTATTGCCCTTGTAAATTATGGTCAGTATAATACTTCAGATAAAGCTACTAGTATTGACAACTGCATAGACAGCGGTTTTGTGTTAGGTGGATATAATTTATTGGTAGGTTGTGGTGGTAAAGGAACTGTTGTAAAGCTGAGCAAAAGGGGATGTATTGATTGGTCAAAATATATTACGGGTCCATTCAACTGCGACTATTCGGAGGTTAGGGCAGTATATGCAAGTGCTGACACGAATTACTATGCAATAGTTGATAGGGGAGTTCCTGTTTTGATAAAATTTGATAAAAACGGAATTGTACAATGGATGAAGCGTTGGCTGATTCAGGGAACAACTTCTTCTTACGTTGGAAATACACATATTACAGGAGGTCCAGACGGAGCTGTTTATATTTCTTCGGGTTCCTTGTACAACGGCTTTATTGTACTTAAGTTAGACCCTAATGGGAACCTGTTGTGGAATAAGTTTTACCGGCAGGGCAATTTCAATGCAAATACACCTTCTCTAAATGATCATGCAGTTACAACCGGTTTAATCTGGTTAGACAATAAGATATATGTTTCCGGTTTTAACTTTATTAATTCTTCAACACAAGAGTACTACAGTTTGGTTGCCAGGCTTGATGCCGGAACAGGAAATACTGAATGGCAATACGGATATTCTGATGAATTCAACGGATTTAACAAAACCAGGATGGCATTCGGCAAACCGGTTTTATATGACAGCATGTTATTGATTGCCGGTCATAATGATGGACAATGGGTTACATTGATTGACAAACAAGGAAATGTCAGGAAATGTATTAAAGCACGATTTGACAGTAGTTATACACCCTTGCATACTAAAGCAGAAGTGGACAAAAATGGTAAAATATACATTATGCAGGCGGCCCAAAAAACATTGCCACTGCAGCCTTACTATGCAAATTATAACAACTTTGCAAAATTTGATACTTCACTCAATAAATATTGGGGACTCACTTATTCTACGATTCCGGGAGGTGGTGTTTTTGCGGATGCAGCGCTGAGCGATGACAATTCATTTGCTGCACTGGGAACGTTTAATAATGGTTTTGTTGACAATGGTTTTTTCAGTGGGGGTAATTTGCGAATGCTAAAAGTTGATACTCCTGCAACCGGCTCTAATTTTACCTGTAATTTCAATGTTAATTTTAATCTCACGGTTAATTTACTCAAGCGGATTAATTTTTCCTGGACTGCTGATTCAACTTTCGCACTTACCCCGGTTTCTGTCACCGATGTTACGGTTGCTGATGCCTATATACAATCCCGTTATTCCTGCCCCGATTTTATCGACTCTTGTAGTTTTATGAGAATATCCGGACCCAGGAAATTGTGTAGTTTAGGAAACATTTACACTTACAAACTACATAGAAATCGGAAATGCGTACTTCTGCCCCAATGGAAACTACCTTCTGGAGTTACAATGGTTGCACAAACAGACAGTTCCATAACGATAAGTTTTACTGGTTTCGGCTACTACCTAATCTCTGCCAGTTTGCAAAGTTGCATTCCGGTAAAAGATTCTTTGTATGTTACTATTTCTCCTCCAAACACCCAGCCCCTTAATTTAGGTATTGATACAAGTATATGTTTAAACACAACCATCACCTTAAGGGCGGGGCCAACATACCAATCTTATCTGTGGAGCACTGGAGGTACTGATTCAATACTTACTGTGGCACAACCCGGTTTGTATTGGGTGGAAGTAGCCGATGCTTGTGGTAATATATTGCGTGATAGTATTCTTATCAATCCGTTTAGCACATCGATAAACATCGGCCCCGATCGCATCAAATGCAATGCTGATACAGTTCGACTAAGTGCACCCGGAGGGTTCATAAGCTACACCTGGGGACCCGATTACAAAATAAATTCGCTTGTATCTCAAAACGTTGTTGTACAGCCAGATGTTGATACCGTCTATTATGTAAGGGCCGAGAAAACGCCAGGATGTTTTGCCTATGATACCGTAAGCGTAAAAGTAAATAATTCACCTCCTGTAAACTTAGGGCCGGATATTAGCTTTTGCACAGGGGATAGCAGTGTCCTAAACGCAGGATTAGTATTTAGCCAGCATTTATGGAGTACAGGGGCCACTACTTCGCAGATAACGGTGCGTACTGCTGGCACCTACACAGTTATAGCAACCGCTGCTAATGGCTGTAAGTCCTTTGATACTTTACGTGTATTAAATGTATGGCAAAACCCGGTCCCCAATTTGAATAAAGACCGTACACTCTGTATTGGTGATACCCGAACTTATAATCCCGGCTTGTTCAGTTTTTATTCATGGCAAAATGGCTCAACCGGTTCAACATATCAAGCTTCGGGCACGGGCGTTTATTATGTTACTGTAACGGACAGCAGAGGTTGCAAAGGATCCGATACTGCATTAATTACAAGTGTAACTGCTAAACCAGTCGGCTTTTTACCAGCCGATACATCCATTTGTCCTTTTCAAACAATATTAATAAAGCCATTGGTAAATTTCCCGAGCTACAGTTGGAGTAATGGGTCGCCAGCGCCATCATTATCGGTTTCTCAACCCGGAATTTATTGGCTGGCAGTAAGAGACAATAACCAATGTGTGGGAACTGATACCATCAAGGTTTTTCTTAAAGAATGCCTAAGAGGTTTGCATGTCCCAAATACTTTTACGCCAAACGGAGATGGCAAAAATGATATTATCAAACCTGTTCTGGGAGGAGTTCCGGTGAAATACCGTTTTATTTTGTATAATAGGTATGGACAGGTTGTATTTGAAACGCAGGATCCGCAAAAAGGTTGGGATGGCAGGTACAATGGTTTACCTCAGGGGAATGGTGTTTTTGTATGGCTTTGCAGTTATCAAATGCTGAATGAGTTGCCTAAAAATGAAGAAGGTAGTGTGATTTTAGTCCGGTAACGAATAGAAGTCGTTGATATTCCGGCACCCAAGGGTACCACATCCGACAGCGTCTGCTGGTTAAAGGGTTGGCCTAACAAAAAGGCAAAGACCAATAAGGTTCATGAAGAAAACCTATCTGCGGGCAGTAGGGATTAATAACGGAGCTAGTTAATCTGTACCACTACCGGATTAATAATTTACAAATCCTGTTATTATAATAATCAGTAAAAAATAAAACTCCATTACTATCTATCGCAAGACCTTGAA
>JBBKXU010000318.1:0-3050 GCA_037969645.1 Ferruginibacter sp.
GCCGGAGACTTTAGTAGTTTAACTGATGCGGTAAATGCAATTAAATGTGGTATTGCTGGCCCCATTGTGTTTAATGTAGCTGCAGGAAGCGGTCCATACATGGAACAGATATCTATACCACAAATTGGCGGTGCCTCGGCGACCAACACCATAAAATTTAATGGCAACGGTGCAACTATCGAATTCAACTCTATCAACACCAACGAGCGTGGTGGTATAAAACTGAATGGCGCGGATCACGTTACCATCAATAATTTTATTATAAATGGAACGGGTACTGCAACTACTGATTTTAATTTTGGCATACACCTGCTAAACGGTGCCGACAGCAATGTGATTAAGAACTGCACTATTAATATAACAGCAGGTAGCACATCTACCAATTTTGCGGGTATAGCCATAAGCGGCACAGACATCTCCTCCATATCGGCGGGTTCTAACTCCGACTTTAATATTATCGATTCCAACATTATCAATGGTGGATATGCTGGTATTACTTTGCTGGGAGCAACAGGAACACCTGCCATGGGCAACCGAATAACGAATAATACAGTACAGGATTGGTATATCTATGGAATTTACCTGAACAATACCGATAGTACATTAATAGAGAAGAACGATGTAAATCGAATGACCCGTTCAACATCGCTTACAACATTCAATGGTATTTATATTACTGGTTTAAATGAACGAGCCTGGATAAGTAAGAACCGAATTCACGATCCCTTTGGAGGATTATTGAGCAATACCAGTGCTGCTTATGGTATTTTTCATACAGGATGCGATGCTACTGCAGGAAAGGAACATGTAGTAAGCAATAACCTGATTTACAACTTTAATGGCGGCGGCATTCAGTATGGCATCTACAACTCGTCGTCTGACGGAGTAAATTATTACCACAATACAGTAATACTCGACGATGCTTCATACTCGGGCGCCGCAGTTGCCCGGGCGTTTTACCAGGTTACAGAGGCTACCCGTTTGGATGTACGTAACAATATAATGACTATAGCCCGTGGTGGAACAGGTTTGAAGTATGTTCTTTATTTTGGTACTACAACCAGCAGTATCATATCTAACCGGAATGTTTTGTATAATACATCTGGCACGGGTACAAATGGCATTGGCTCTTTTGGCACAACCGGTTTTACCACACTTGCCAACTGGAAGACAGCGAATGGCGGAGCGTATGACCAGCAAAGTATCAGTGTTGATCCAATATTCATTAATCCTGGAGGGGGCGATTATACGCCACAGGAAGCTGGCATCAACGGCCTTGGTGCAAACGTAGGTATAACAACAGATATAATAGATAACCCACGCGGCCCTAGCCCCGATCCCGGAGCTTATGAATTTACTATAGCTGGTTTGGATGGCGCACTTACATGGGTGTCTCCAAACCAAGGCTCCACAACAAGTGGACTGAAGACCATAACTGTTCGTCTTTCAAATACCCAAACGGTAGCCATAACCAGTGCCAGCCTATCGTACAGCGATGGAACAAATATAGAAACGCAAAATTTCACCGGTTTGAATATTGCAGCCAATGGTTCTCAACAGTTATCGTTTACCACGCAGTATAATTTAATAAGCGGTGCCAAAATCCATGCTTTTATTAATACAGTAAATGGCATAACTGATAATTCACAAACCAACGATACTACTGCCTTACAAACATTTTGTTTGCAGTTATCGGGCACCTACACCATCAACAGTGTATTGTCAACCAGCGGTAATAATTTCCAAACGATTTCCGAGGCAGCCGAACAACTTTCGTGCGGAGGAATAAGTGGCCCCGTTGTATTTAATGTGGCTGCTGGCAGCGGACCCTATATGGAGCAGGTTGTCCTTACAGAAATATCAGGCGCTTCTGCTACCAACACCATTAAGTTCAATGGTAACGGTACTACTATTGAGTTTAACTCTACCAATACCAGCGAGCGTGGTGGTATAAAATTGGACGGTTCCGACCATATGACCATTAATAACTTTATAATTAATGGTACAGGAACTGCCACCACCGATTTTAATTTTGGCATACACCTGCTAAACGGTGCCGATAGCAATGTTATAAAAAACTGTACGATAAATACAACGGCGGGCAGTACATCGGCCAACTTTGCCGGTATTGCCATTAGTGGCAGCGCTACCTCGGCTACCACTGCTGGCTCCAACTCCGATTATAATGTAATTGATTCAAACATAATAAATGGCGGTTACTACGGTATCACCTTACTGGGCGCTACGGGTACACCGGCTATGGGCAACCGCATAACTAACAATAAAGTACAAGACTGGTATTTTTATGGAATATACTTAAGTAATACGGATAGTACATTAATAGAGAAGAACGACATAAACCGTATGACTCGTTCAACGAATGCATCAACCTTTAACGGTATTTATTTTACGGGTTTAAGTGAGCGTGCTATAATAAATAAGAACCGCATACACGATCCGTTCGGCAATATAACTTCAACAGGTGCTGTATATGGCATTTACCACACGGGCAGCGATGCCACGGCAGGCCGTGAGCATATAGTTAGCAACAACCTGATTTACAATTTTAACGGTGGCGGTATCCAGTATGCGTTATACAACAGTTCATCAGACGGTGTTAAGTATTACCACAACACGGTGGTTTTAGATGATGCGGCTTATGCAGGTACAGCAGTTACGCGTGCCTTTTACCAGTTAACAGCCGCCGAACGTATAGAACTGCGCAACAACATTATGACGATAGCGCGTGGTGGTGCGGGATTGAAGTATGTACTTTATTTTGGAACAACTACCTCCACCATTGTATCAAACAGAAATGTATTGTACAACAACTCGCCCGCCGGTACAAATGGTATTGGATTTTACAGCGTAGGCTTTACCACGCTTACCGATTGGAAAGGGGCAAACAGCAATGCTTACGATCAGCAAAGCCTTGGAGAGGACCCGATATTTGCAAATCCGGCTGGTGCTGATTTTACACCCACTGCCAGTATTCTGGATAACCTTGGGTCTCCATTAGGAATATTGACAGATATACTGGACAGTACACG
>JBBKXU010000319.1:0-7540 GCA_037969645.1 Ferruginibacter sp.
AAACAAGTCCATTCATAATATTTATTTATAAAATCTAAACCTTAGTTAAATTTAAAATTTAGCGGCTTTAAATTATATTACAGGCTAATACTGAATTACCTTTACAGGAATGAAGAAAATTTTCCCAGTCATAACAATACTGATAGTGCTGTCGCTTTTTGGGCTCATTTTTTTTCAGCTCCTGTGGATTGAAAGCGCCAGGGCAGCAAAAGATAAGCAGGTAAAGGAGAATATTGTTATGGCCGTAGCTTATGCAGCCAATATACTCACTAAGGAAAAGAATTCTTTAATGCCACTGCCGCGTAAAAGCGATTTGCTTTTCCCCGGCGATAAATTACAGATGCAGTATTTTAAACCATCGGTGATAAAACGTTTTTCAAAAGATGAAATTTCTGATATTATCAGAATGGGATTTTCAAAATATAACTTGCAGCATTATCCATTTGAGTTTAATGTAATGGTCAATTCTATAAACGGCGACCAGGTGTACAGCGAAAATTTTTTCAAGTACTATGCCGATACTACCAATAGTTTAAAAGCTGTTTATCCGCTAGAGCCCGGCAGTGGTACAACTTTTGAAAATCTGGTAAGTGAAGAATTACTTTCTGTAGTTGTTCCAAATCAACAAAGTCTTATCTGGAAAGAGATGATCTGGTTTATTTTGGGTGCTATTCTTTTTACGCTGATTATTACTACTGCATTCTTTATCACAATACGAACTTTATTAAAGCAGAAAAAATTGAGTGAGATAAAATCTGATTTTATCAATAATATGACTCATGAATTTAAAACGCCTTTGGCTACTATTTCTCTGGCAGTAGATGCTTTAAAAAATGAAAAAGTAGTAGGTAATAAGGAGAAGACCGATTATTTTACTGGTATAATTAAAGATGAGAACAAGCGCATGAATAAGCAGGTGGAAACTATACTGCAGGCGGCTTTGCTTGATAAACAGGAAGTGCAGTTAAACCTGAAAAGGTTGCTGGCTCACGATATAATTATCAGCGCCTTAAACAATATTAATATACAGGTTGAAGAAAAAGGCGGCAAAGTAGAAGTTGATTTGGAAGCCGAAAATGATCTCATTATGGCCGACGAAGTTCATTTTGCCAATTTGATTAACAACTTGCTTGATAACGCATTAAAATATTCTAAAGAGAATCTGTACATCAAACTAAGTACTAAAAATTCTGGAAATTATTTAAGGATAAAAATAGAGGATAATGGTATTGGTATGAATAAAGAAACGCTGCACCGCATTTTTGAAAAATTCTACCGGGCCCATACTGGCAATGTACATAACGTAAAAGGTTTTGGCCTTGGGTTGAGTTATGTAAAAACTATGGTAGATGCACATAAGGGTAACATAAAAGCAGAAAGTGTTTTGGGTAAGGGCAGTACTTTTACAATTTCAATTCCGCTGCCCAAATAATTACCATTTTTTCAAAAATGGAACAAAAAACTTCAAAACGTACCGATCATCGTTACAATATATTTTTTATTGCCAACGAGGTTGGTCTCTAAGCAAATTCGCCAATTACATCTTCTGATAAAGCAAATTCAATAACGGAACTTTTTTCTTCCAGAAGAATTAGACGATTATGGAATTGTTTTTATCCATTTTCTAATAAAAGGCCTACCAAAGCATTCAGCTCTACTCAGAGATTCTGTTTTTTGCAGCCAATTCGAACTTAATCCACATCAATCCACAGCTTTCCACAGTTAATTCACATCAAAATCCCCATTTTTCAGCTAAAAAGCCCACTATTAGGGCAATAGGGTCTTGTGGATAAAAAACTATTCCCAAAATTTGATTATATCGTGGGGAAAAGTGTTATTTTGTGGGAGTATATGTCATTTATTACTCAAAATACCCAAAAATGATAGGTTTCCTCGGTGAATATGAGGCCACTTTAGATGCTAAAGGGCGCTTTCTCTTACCAGCAGGCTTTAAAAAGCAACTGCCGGAAGAGGGTGCTACGCATTTTATCATCAACAGGGGTTTTGAAAAATGCCTCACATTGTACACACAGCAAAGCTGGGACCCTATTTTTTCTGAAATCAGCAAATTGAATGATTTTGACCCCAAGGTAAGGGAATTCAGAAGATATTTTTTGAATGGAGCAACACAGGTTGATCTGGATTCTGCTGGCAGATTGTTGGTACCCAAAAACCTTACCGAGCACGCTGGGTTAGAGAAAGAGATTGTGTTGGTGTCGGCGGTTAACAAAATTGAGATATGGGATAAAAGTAAGTATATGCAGTTCTTTGAAACTTTTACACCACAATCGTTCAGTGATTTAGCGAATGAAGTGATGAACAAGAAAGAAGAGATTTAGGAACCTGCCTGCCGGAAGGCAGGTTAGTAATCAGTTAGCAGGAATGAAAAAAAACAAAACCGACAACCAGATTCCAGATTCCAAATTCCCAGATTATCACACGCCGGTTTTACTGAATGAAAGTATTGATGGTTTAAACATCAAGCCCGACGGGGTTTATGTTGATTGCACTTTTGGCGGTGGTGGACATAGCCGTGCCATATTGCAGCAACTGAATGAAAACGGAAAACTGATTGTTTTTGACCAGGATGAAGATGCCAGAAAAAATCTGCCAGATGACGAACGTGCCGTTTTTGTTCCTCAGAATTTCAGGCACCTGCAGAAATTTTTGCGACTCCATAAAATACTTAAGGTAGATGGTATATTGGCTGATCTCGGCGTCTCCAGTCATCAGTTTGATGAAGCCGAACGTGGCTTCTCCATTCGCTTTGATGCAGCACTGGACATGCGTATGGATCAGCGGCAAACAATTACTGCAGCAGATATCCTCAAAAATTTTACCGAGTTGCAATTGCACAAGATGTTTGAGCGGTATGGCGAAGTAACCAACGCAAAAACGCTGGCAAAAACAATTGTATCGCAACGTTCACTGGCTCCATTAAGAACTATCAATGAATTTAAAGCTGCAGTTCATGCAGTGGTAAAAGGAAATCCACAAAAATATTTTGCACAGGTTTTTCAGGCACTTCGTATTGAAGTGAACAATGAACTGGATGCGTTAAAAGAGTTGCTGGAACAAACAGCAGCTGTTTTGCAACCGGGCGGAAGAGTTGCAATCATCACATTTCACTCTCTTGAAGACAGGATAGTGAAAACCTTTTTCAGAGACGGCACATTTGAGGACACGGCCATTGATGATGTTTACGGCCATCGTTTTCAAAATCCATTTAAGCTGATAACAAAAAAACCAATTACTGCTGCAGAAACAGAATTAAAAGAAAATAAAAGATCACGAAGTGCAAAATTGAGAGTGGCAGAAATGAAGTAAGAGTTTTAAAATAGAAATACAAGGATTATATAAATGTCAGAAGAGAAGGAAATAAAAGAAAAGCCAGTTACAGCACAAAAGATGGACTGGAAGAAACTGATCAGCCACAAATGGGTGATCAGGAATATTCCTTTCTTCTTGTTTTTAACGCTATTAGCAGTGTTGTATATATATAACGGGCACTATACTGATAAGCTGGTCTTAAAGATCAACACAACAGAAAAACAAATTAAAGAACTGGAGTACGAATACAAGACGGTTAAAAGTGACGTGATTTTTAGAAGCAAAGCCAGCGAATTGATAAAAGCCGTAGAACCATTGGGCTTGAAGGAATTAACGAAGCCGCCGGTTATATTAGAATCAGAAGAAAAAAAGTAAAAGCATATAAACTGCATTAGTGGAAATAAAGAATGACATATTATGGCGGGTTTATCTCAGTTTTCTAGGGATAGTTATCATTGGAATAGTTGTTATTGGTAAAGCATTTTACATTCAACGATTTCAAGGAGATTTCTGGACGAACATGGATAGCAGTATGCATTTAAAATATATGCCTATTGATGCTGAAAGGGGTTCCATCTATAGCGAAGATGGAAATATGTTGAGTACATCGATACCGGTTTTTGATGTGTATGTAGATTTTGCCGCCGATGGATTAAGAGAGAAAGATGGGAAAAGATTTAAAGATCATGTTGATACTTTAAGTATTTGCCTGTCAAATCTGTTTAATGATAAAACTCCTGCAGAATACCTGAATGAAATGAAACTGGCTTACAAAAACAAAGACAGATATTATCCTTTGAGAAAGAAAATTTCATTTATAGAATATAAAGAGTTGAGAGATTTTCCTTTGGTGAAACTAGGTAAAAACAGAAGTGGTTTTATTATTGTTTCAAAAGATAAAAGAATCAATCCTTATGTTTTACTAGCTAATCGCACCATTGGATTAGCAAGGGACAATGCAAGTAATGTGGGGCTGGAACAGAGTTACGATAGTTTATTGAAAGGCAAAACAGGTCAGCAATTGGTAAGGTATATGGCTGGTGCATATATGCCGGTTGATGGTGGAGATCTGGATCCCGAAAATGGAAAAGATGTTATTTCAACATTAGATACTTATATACAAGACGTAACAGAATCGGCTTTAATGCGCATGGTGCAGGGCAATAACTCTTTGCATGGCACTGCCATTGTTATGGAAACTTCAACAGGCAAAATAAAAGCCATTGCCAACTTAGGAAAACAAAAAGACGGCACTTACTTGGAAGATTTAAACTATGGAATTGGTAAGGCAACAGAACCTGGCTCTGTATTTAAATTAGCTACGCTGATGAGTTTATTGGATGATAAATATGTAACCATTAATACAGTTGTGAATTGTGAAGGCGGTAAGAAAACATTCAGCGGATTAACAATCAGAGATTCACATTTAGGCACAAATGAGATAACAGTTAAAGACGCATTTGAAAGAAGTAGTAATGTGGCATTTGCAAAATTAGCCGATCAGTATTACGGCAGTCAACCTTCTAAATTTATTGATAATTTACGCAGTTACAGATTAGATAAGATGACCGGCGTTGATATTACAGCCTCATCAGGTAAGCCAACTATAAAAAGCCCCGCTAACCGAAGTTGGTCTAAAACAACGATACCATATATGGCACATGGTTACGAAGAATTGGTTACACCGTTACATATGCTGATGTTGTATAACGCAGTTGCAAACAACGGAAAGATGATGAAGCCCTACTTGGTTAGCTCAATAAAGCAATATGGTGTGGAATTAAAAACAATTCAGCCGCAGGTATTGGTAGAAAAAATTTGCAGCGATGAAACCCTTGCCCAGCTTAAGGAATGTTTGCTGGCTGTGGTACAGGGCGATCATGGTACAGCCAGAAAAATAAAAGACTCTTCCTATTTAATTGCTGGTAAAACGGGCACTGCGGTTACAGCTTTGGATAACAGGGGTTATAACAAAGGCAACAAAATTTACCAGGCCTCTTTTATCGGATATTTTCCTGCCGAGCAGCCAAAATATACAATAGCTGTTGTTATACAAAACAGTAAAGAATCAGTAAAGTTTTATGGCGCCGATGTATCAGGCACGGTGTTTAAAGAAATCAGTGACAGACTTTATGGTCAGTATCTGAGTTCAAAAAAATATATCGTTACAAATAAACCCGATAGCAATCGCTACAACTATTTTGGAATGAAAACTGAACTGAATTCAATTTTTACATCTCTAAACATGAGTTATACCGATTCAGCAGCTGGTGGCTACTGGCGATCATTGCAAATCAATAACAATGCTGGCATTTTAAATACACCGACTATTTCAAACTCAACATCCGGTTCTGTTACCCCAAATGTTGTCGGAATGGGCTTGAAAGATGCGGTGTATTTACTAGAGAATATGGGATTGAAAGTTACTGCCTCTGGCAGGGGCCGAGTAATGAATCAATCATTAGCCCCACAAACCAATTTCTTAAAAAATCAAAACATTGCTTTAATACTGAATTGATACTACAAGATATACTATATAAGGTTTCTATTCGCTCTATAAAGGGTAACGCCAATAAGGAGATTGACAGTTTGTTTATTGATTCACGTTCTGTAAAAAACGGTAGCTGCTTTATTGCTTTAAGAGGCACTAAAGCTGATGGACAGGAATTCATAGAAAGTGCCATTGAAAAAGGTGCAGCAGCAATTGTTTGCGAAACACTTCCTTCGGTACTAAAAGATGATGTTACTTATGTACAGGTAGAAAATGCGGCTGATGCAGCTGGTTATATGAGCCACAATTTTTATAACGAACCTTCATCAAAATTAACGCTGATAGGCGTTACCGGCACAAACGGTAAAACAACCATTGCAACATTGCTGTGGAAACTGTTTACGGCCATGGGCCATAAATGTGGATTAGTAAGTACAGTGCAAAATCAAATTGGTGAAACAATTCTTGCGGCAACGCATACTACTCCAGATGCTGTTAAAGTAAACGAATTACTTAACCAGATGGTTGATGAGCATTGTGAATTTGTTTTTATGGAATGCAGCAGTCATGCTATTCATCAAGGCAGAATAACGGGGTTACAGTTTAAGGGCGCATTGTTCAGCAATATCACTCATGATCATCTCGATTATCACAAAACATTTGATGAGTACATCAAAGTAAAAAAATCATGGTTCGATAAACTGCCTTCGGCAGCATTTACCATTAGTAATGCAGATGACAAAAGAGGTGCTGTGATGTTACAAAACACCAATGCTAAAAAATATTTCTACAGTCTTAAAACCATGACTGATTTTAAAGGGAAGATTTTGGACAACAGCCTGGAAGGATTGCACATGATGGTGAATGATAAGGAAGTTTATTTCCGGTTGATTGGAGAGTTTAATGCTTACAACCTACTTGCTGTTTATGGCACTGCTGTTTGTTTGGGAGAAGATAAAGACAATGTGTTGCAGGTATTGAGCAGCCTGGATGGCGCCGAAGGAAGATTTGATTACATGGTGAGTAAGAAAGAAAAAATTAAAGGCATCGTTGACTACGCTCATACACCCGATGCTTTATTGAATGTATTGGCAACAATAAAAAATTTACGTCAGGGCAATGAGCAAATTATAACAGTTGTTGGTTGCGGTGGTGATAGAGATAAAACAAAGCGCCCGGTAATGGCAGAAGTTGCCTGCGAGTACAGCGACAAAGTGATTTTTACTTCTGATAATCCAAGAACAGAAGATCCTTTGGAGATTTTGAAAGATATGAAGGCGGGAGTTAATGCGGTAGCAAAAAAAAAAGTCATTTCTATTGCCGACAGAAAAGAAGCGATTAAAACAGCGGTGAGTTTAGCTGGCGGCGATGATATTGTTTTAGTTGCAGGTAAAGGCCATGAGAAATATCAGGATATAAATGGCGTGAAGCATGATTTTGATGATAAGAAGATTTTGAATGAAATGTTTGAATTGCTGGAGAAATAAAACACCTGAGGCGTCAGACGTGAGTGGTGAGTACAAACTCACGATTCACCACTAAAGTCTCAAATCTTAAGAAATAAAGAAACTATGTTGTATCACATTTTTGATTGGCTTGCAAAAGAAGGTTTCCGGTTTCCGGGTATCAATCTTTTTCAGTTCATCACCTTTAGGGTGCTGCTGGCCATGATATTGAGTTTGGTGATAACAACGGTTTATGGTAAAAAGCTGATTAAGT
>JBBKXU010000320.1:0-2807 GCA_037969645.1 Ferruginibacter sp.
TGTGGCCGACCATCTGGATTTGGTAATGCAAATGGGAATAAAGCTGCTGCCATTTAAAGATCCTAAAATATTGGAGCAAGATGTGCTAAAAGCCGGTATAGAATACAATGAATTAATGATGCGTCTCAAATCTGGACAAGGTTATGAAGTATTGGAAAAAAGTGGTGAGATTGCGGCTTTGGATAGTTTATTGACCAAAGAATATATCTATACCAGCAGGGATGGTGTAGCCTCCAACAAAAAAGCAGCGTTGGAAGAATATAAAAATCTTACGTTGAGTGTATCTTCCGTTGATATGCTGAATAAGGAGGTTAGGATCATTAACAACGATGCTGTTGTGGAAACCGGCACTGTGCGTTATAAAGGAGTTAACAACGGAAAGCTATTTGATATCACCAAACGCTATACAACAACGTGGGTGTGGCGCACTGGAAGATGGCAGATTGTGTCTGATCATACTTCGAGTACAGAAACCGAAAATGACAAAGCTCAAATAGAATCCGAAATTCTTTACGCCAATAGTGAGTTTGATCGGGCATTGGAGAAAAAAGACCGTGATGCTTTAAGCCGTTTTTTTGCCGACGAATATATTTATACTCTTCAAGATTCGAGATGGAATAAAGAACAGCTTATTTCCTTTTTAGTATCACCCGGCGACAAAATTCTTGAGGCTAAAGTTGAGGATCGGCAATTTCGTGTTTTAAACAACAATTCGGCAGTTGAGACCGGAAAGCACACAACTGTCCAGATAGAAAACGGCAAAAGAAAAAGTAAGTCGCATTATACAACAGTCGTCTGGATTTACCGTGACGGACGCTGGCAGGCGGTTGCTGAACATTGGAATATGGTAAATGAAAAATAACCAAACGCACTAATACCTGTCCGCACGGTCCTGAAAAAAAATTATAAATAATTAAAATTCGATTATATGATACAACCAACATCATTATCTGAACGCTATAACATTCTTGATGTACTCCGTGGTTTTGCATTACTTGGCGTATTACTGGCCAACATGGCAGCACATTCAGGTTATTTCTTTTTATCACATGAGCAACAGATGATATTAACTACTGCTTCTGAAGATTCTGTTGTGACGTGGCTATTGCACTTTCTGGTTGAAGGAAAATTTTATTCGTTATTCTCTTTGCTGTTTGGGATTGGCTTTGCCCTGCAAATGAAACGTGCCGAAAAATTGCAGGTAAATTTTTTAGGCCGCTATCGCATGAGATTATTTATTCTTTTTTTGTTCGGTTTATTGCATGCCGTATTATTTTACGTAGGCGACATCCTTACTGTTTATGCTATCACAGGATTTATTCTTTTGCTCTTTAAAAAAGCTACCAATAAGATTTTATTGCGAAGTGCCTTTATACTTATGCTGCTTCCGGTAATTCAATACGCAATATTCTGGGCGTTTGCTATCACATCGGATTCTGTGGTTGTACCGCCGTCAGATCCAAATGCACCTCGCTTTTTTGACCAACTTATCCTGCAATACCAAACAGGTAGCTTTATTGATGTCATTAAAAACAATATTGGCGGATTGATTTTCGGCCGTTATCCCGATCTCATTTTTACCGGCCGTTTTTTTCGGGTATTGGCAATGTTCCTAGTTGGATTTTATGTGACCCGAAAAATGATATTTGCTAATCTTCAGGAAAACCGTTTATTACTTCGCAAAATTTTAATCTGGGGTGCTGTCATTGGTATTCCCTGCAATATTGTACTTGCAATGATCATGGAAACAAATGCATTTTATGAATTGGAACCTTTAGGAATCATTCAGCCTCTTGTTTATGCTTTTGGTGTGCCGGCGTTGGCACTGTCCTATGCAGCTGGTATTGGTTTATTGTATCAAAAGTCCAGCATCCGGAAGATACTCAATCTTTTTTCTCCTGTAGGTAGAATGGCACTTACCAATTACTTGATGCAGTCAATTATCTGTTGTTTTATATTCCTGAATTACGGACTGGGATGGTATGCACAATTTGGGGCATTTTATTTAATGTTGATTGCAATTGGTATTTACATAGCACAGATATTATTTAGTCAATGGTGGCTGAGCAAATTTCTTTTTGGGCCTATGGAATGGCTGTGGCGTTCACTGACCTATCGTAAAAAACAGAAGATGCGGAAATAACACTGAAATAAACTGAATCGATTTAAATTAATTTAAAAATGAAAAACATATTTCTAGTACCCTTTTTAATGCTAATGGTCTTTGGTTATGCACAACAGCCAAAACAAAAAACATTACTGGCCATTTTCCCTCATCCCGATGATGAAACAGCGATTGCCGAAGTGTTGGTGAAATATGCAGGACTGGGTTATAATGTGCAACTCATAATAGCTACAGACGGGAAGGATGGAACAAGAGTTACTAAAATTCCTGCCGGCGATTCATTAGGAAATCTTCGTAAAGAAGAAACAAGATGTGCATGTAAAATCATGAACATTGCGGAACCGATTTTTCTGGGTATTGAGCGGTTGGATACAAAAATAGGCGTGGGGAATTATTTCAAGGAGCATAAAAAATTACTTGAATTGCTTAAGGAAAAAATTCCTGCCATAAAACCTGATTTCATTATCACCTTCGGTCCTGATGGTGATACCCACCACGCAGAGCACATTGTTACAGGTGCTGCAGTTACTGAATTGCTTTTACGTGAAGACTGGGTGGAAAAATATCCTTTGTATTATGTAGCCTATTCAAAAACCCAATCGGAAAATTATTATATGGAAGAATTGGGATATGTTGACAGTAAATATTTTAATATTAAAATAGAATACACACAGAAAGAGGA
>JBBKXU010000321.1:0-9897 GCA_037969645.1 Ferruginibacter sp.
TGCATTAATAATAATAAGTTTTGCTTTCGCAGCCTGCAGCGGCGGCAGCGATGAAAAATCGGCCGAAACAAAAGCAAAAGATAAATACGAACAAACCAAGGAAACACTGGAGCAAACTGAGAAAAAGAATCCAAAACGTTTTTTAAGTGTTGAGGGCCATGATAAGAAAAATCTGCTGCGTCAAACCGTAATTAAAGGAACTATTACCAATACAGCCACGGTAGCCAGTTATAAAGATGTGGATGTAGAGATTTCGTTTTTCAGCAAAACAGGCGCATTGCTGCTTAAAGACCATGAAGTAGTGTATAAAGTTGTTGCTCCCGGCAGCAGCGAAGCTTTCAAATACAAAACCTTAGCACCAAAAGGTTCTGATAGTGTTGCCATGAAAATTACTTCGGCTAAAGTGGAGTAGGTTATACAAACTTAAACCCATCTCCATCAAACAAACCCAAATCGCTCAGTTTTAAATGTGGTATTACCAGCAGTGCCATAAAAGATAAGGTCATAAATGGAGCCGACAATGTTGAACCCATATCTTCCTTAACCATTTTATCGATAGCTGTATAAGCGATGGCTACTTTATAACCATCATCATTGCTCATTAAACCGGCAACTGGTAAACCAAGTACGGCCTCATTATTGTTATAAACTGCACTCACTCCTCCTCTTTCGTTAATTACAAGATTTACAGCTTTCATTATACTTTCATCATCAACCCCAACAGCAACAATATTGTGGCTATCATGCGCAACGGATGAAGCGATAGCGCCCTCCTTTATACCAAAATTTTTAATGAAGGCTTTGGCAACCGGTGCATTTTTGTATCGGTTTACTACCACAATTTTTAAAATGTCATTTGCCACATCTGCCTCATAAAAATCATTTTTTACTATTGGGTTGCAAACAATTTTATTAGTGATTAATTGTCCGTCTAATGCTTCAATAGCATAGACTGTTTCTTCAAAATCCGAAATTGAAAATCTGAAATCTGCGATTTCTTTTTCATTACAATCAAAATTATTCAACAACTCTGGCGAATGACTAATGACTAATGACTTACCCTCATCAGCAACTAGTTCACCATCAACATAAGTTTGAACAACTTTAAAATTTACCAAATCTTTTGCCACAATAAAATCAGCTGCATCGCCTTCTTTTAACAAGCCGATATTCATTTTATAATGCTCAACGGGATTTATACAGGCAGCTTGCAATACTTTAAACACATCAATTCCTTTTGCAACAGCACGTGCACATAGCTGATTGATATGCCCGGCGGCTAAACTGTCGGGGTGTTTATCATCACTGCAAAACATCATCATGGCATAATGTTCATGCATCAGGTCAATAAGTGCATCAAAGTTTTTTGCAGCGCTTCCTTCACGTATCAAAATCTTCATGCCGTATTTTAATTTGTCTAAAGCTTCATCGGCAGTAAAGCATTCATGATCGGTACTGATGCCAGCATCAATGTATTTTTTGGCATCATCGCCTCTTAAGCCCGGCGCATGGCCATCAACCGGCTTGCCGTATTTCTTAGCAGAAGCAATTTTTTTATACACTTCATCATCGCCAAACAGCACACCGGGAAAATTCATCATCTCACTTAAATAATGTATTTCCTCTTTTTGCAGTAAAGTATCAACTTCTCTGGCATTTAATGCGGCACCAGCTGTTTCAAAAACTGTGGCGGGCACACAACTGGGCGCTCCAAAATGAAATTTAAAAGGAACTGTTTTTCCGTTGGCAATCATAAATTCAACACCTTCCATACCACATACATTGGCAATTTCATGTGGATCGCTGATGGTGCCCACGGTGCCATGCACAACAGCCAATTTGGCAAATTCGGACGGTACCAGCATGGAGCTTTCGATGTGAACGTGGCTATCAATAAAGCCGGGGAGAATGTAGTTGCTCGTTGTCCGTTGTCCGTCGTCCGTTGTCAGTTGTGTAATAGACTTAATCTTTCCATCAACCACCGATACTTCACCGTAAAAAATATTCTTTGCAATGATGTCAACAATATTGCCTTGTATTTTAAAACTGTTCATTTGTATTTGTCTTTCTTTAGTTTATGCTACAAGATAAATGAAAAACAAATTAAGGGGTAATTTTGAATTATATTTACAACCAAAAACAAGAGATATGAAAAAGTTATTGTGGTCGGCATTATCGATGATAAGTTTGACTTTTGTGCAGTCAGTACAAGGTCAAACGGTTGACGAAATCATCAATAGAAATACACAGGCCATGGGCGGCAAAGTAAAGATACTGACCCTTTCTAGTGCGGTGATGACTGGTACTTTTGCAACGCCTGGTGCATCAACAATTAATATTGTTACTACAAAAAAGCATCTTGCTGGTTCAAGAATTGATATTGAAGCTAATGGTACAAATAATTATCAAATCATTACACCAACAAATGGATGGATTTACACACCTGTGCAGGGAGACAAGGAGCCAAGGCCTTTGGTTGACGATCAAATAAAAGCAGGTCAGGTTCAATTGGATTTGCATGGTCCGTTCATCGGTTACAAAGAAAAAGGGATTAAAATAGAATTGGCGGGTAAAGATTCTGTGAACGCATCTTTATGTAATAAACTGAAAGTTACTTCGCCCAATACAAATGTTACTGTTTACTTTGTTGACAGCAAATCGAACCTGATCGTAAAATCAACAACCAAAATGTTTCAGTTTGGTAATCTGGAAGAAGTAGCAACATATTACAGTAATTATAAACAAAACGCTAATGGGTATTGGTTTGCATATAATAATATCAGCCCACGTGGCGAAACCAAATACGAAAAGATTGAAACCAATGTTGCCGTTGATGAAAAAATATTTAAGATTAATTAGTTTATTTAATCTCAATTGTAAGTTTAAACCAGACTGTTTTTACCTTATATTTACTACTTAAAAAAGTAACATGAAAAATTTAATCATATTCGCAGTGGTTGTGTTGTTATTTGTTTTTGCCCAGTTTGCGCAGGGCCAAACAGTTGATGAAATCATCAATAAACATATTGATGCTTTGGGTGGAAAAGAAAATCTGAACAAGATTCAGAATGTGGTAATGGAAGGGACTATGAACTATCAGGGTAATGATGTTGCTATGACTTTTACGCAGGTAAATAATAAATTAAGCCGACAAGACATAAGGGCCGGTGGAATGCATGGGTTTGATATGATGACTGATAAAGATGGTTGGACTTATATGCCCTTTTTTGGTATGTCGGCTCCTGAAGCCAAACCGGCCGAAGACTTGAAATTAAATAAGGCCGATTTAGATATAGCAGGTCCATTGGTTGATTACGTTACAAAAGGACACAAAACGGAGTTGAATGGCAAAGAGACTATCAACGGTAACAATTGTTATAAAATTAAACTTACGCTTGCCGGGGGTAAAACCATGTACGTTTTTTTAAACACTGATACTTATTTAATTGCCAGAACCGTAGACAAGAGAAACGTAAACGGACAACAAACCGATGTGCAAGCTGATTATGATGATTATAAGGAAGTTGAAGGTGTTAAATGGGCCCACAGTGTTACAAGCGAGTATGGAACAACCTATATGACAAGCGTTAAAGTAAACCAAACCATTCCTGCTTCGGATTATAAACATGACATGTAATTAAAGAATTTTAGTCAGCAAAACCCGGTTCCCAAAAAACCGGGTTTTATTTTTTCCGCTGAAAAAAAACGGCATCGAAAAAAAGATTTCCTGTTGTATCTTCCACTCCTAATAAAATATTATGAAAAAATTTCTGCTGCTTATTACTATTGCGACAGTTTCTACAACAGCTTTCGCCCAAAAAAAGCAAACCAGTGCTACCAATGAGGATAGCATTTTATTCTCTAAAGTTAAATACCGATCCATTGGTCCGTACCGCGGAGGCAGGAGCGCTGCTGCCGTGGGTGACTTTAACCAAAAAAATGTTTTTTATTTTGGTGCAACAGGTGGCGGAGTTTGGAAAACCATTGATGGTGGAAGCAATTGGAAAAATATAACCGATAAATATTTCGGCGGAAGCATTGGCTGTGTGTCTATAGCGCCAAGCGACCCAACTATTCTATATGTTGGCGAAGGCGAGAATTCTTTGCGTGGGAATGTAAGTGAAGGTTTTGGTATATGGCGTTCAGATGATGGTGGTCGTAGTTGGCGCAACCTCGGGCTGAAAGATACACGTCATATTATCCGCATTGTTATTCATCCAAAAAATCCGGATGTGGTATGGGTGGCAGCTATGGGGCATTTGTTTGGCCCTAATGAAGAGCGTGGTATTTTTAAAACAACCGATGGGGGAAAAACCTGGAAGAAAGTTTTGTATGTAAACAATCAATCTGGTTGCAGCGATTTGATTATGGAGCCTGGCAACCCGGCCGTATTGTATGCAGGTACCTGGCGGATGTTGCGTACGCCATACAGCATGGAGAGCGGTGGTGAAGGCAGCGGCTTATGGAAAAGTGTTGACGGAGGCGAAACATGGAAAAATATTTCGGGCAATAAGGGATTGCCAAAAGGAGCTTGGGGAATTGTAGGTGTTACCGTAAGCCAGAGTAATAGCGATAAAGTATATGCTATTATGGAAAATAAAGACGGCGGCTTATTTGTAAGTAACGATGCAGGTGAAACCTGGACTTTGCAAAGCAGCGACAATAGCATACGCCAGCGAGCATGGTATTACAGCAAAGTTTTCGTTGACCCTAAAGTTGAAAATACCGTTTATGTGCTTAATGTAAATTTTTTAAAGAGTACCGATGGAGGAAAAACTTTTAAAACAATCAGAACGCCGCATGGCGATCACCATGATTTGTGGATTGATCCCTCAGATGGAAACCGTATGATTATTGCAGATGATGGTGGCGGACAAATAAGTTTTGATGGAGGCGATAATTGGAGTACTTATAATAATCAACCTACAGCTCAGTTTTACAGGGTAAGTACCGATAATCATTTCCCCTACAGGATATTGGGTGCACAGCAGGATAATTCAACAGTAAGGATTTTATCACGCAGCGATGGAGGGCAAATTACTACCGATGACTGGCAAACAACAGCAGGTGCAGAGAGTGGTTATGTGGTTGCAGATCCGTTGAATCCAGATATTGTTTATGGAGGTAATTATAGTGGTTATTTATCAAGGCTTGATCATAAAACCGGAGAGAACCGTGCGGTAAGCGTTTGGCCCGATGATCCGTTGGGAGGCGGTATTGATGTTGCTAAATATCGGTTTCAATGGAACTTCCCCATTTTCTTTTCGCCACACAATCCTAAAAAATTATATGCAGGCGGTAATCATTTATTTGTAACTGAAAATGAAGGAGCTTCATGGACTGCATTAGGAGGAGATTTGACGACTAATGATAAAGTACGCCAGGCATCTAGCGGCGGTCCAATCACAAAAGATAATACCGGCGTGGAAGTGTATTGCACCGTTTTTACTGCCACCGAATCGGCATTGGAAAAAGATTTGCTGTGGACTGGTAGTGATGACGGTTTGATACACGTAAGTAAAGACGGAGGAAAGAACTGGGAGAACGTTACACCAAGAGAAGCGGGCCAGTGGATGATGTGGAACTGTGTTGAAACAGATCCGTTCAAAAAAGGTAAAGCATATTTCGTAGGTACAAAATACAAGAGCGATGATTTTGCTCCTTACCTTTTTAAAACGGAAGACTATGGTAAAACATGGACCAAGATCACAAGCGGCATTAACCCGATGCATTTTACCCGTGCTTTAAGAGCTGATAAAAAAAGACCTGGATTATTATATGCCGGTACAGAATATGGCATGTACATCAGTTACGATGATGGCGCCAACTGGAAGCCATTTCAGTTGAATTTACCGATGGTACCCATTACCGATTTAACAATCAAAGAAAATGATTTGATTGTTGCTACGCAGGGTCGCTCTTTTTGGGTACTGGATGATTTAACCGTTGTGCAGCAAAAGAATAATACAGTACTGGATAAAGATTTATTTGCTTTTGGTGTGAACGATGCTTACCGTTTTGATGGGTATCAAAATCCTAACCCAAAAAATGCAGGTATGAATCCGCCAAACGGCTCGATAATTAATTACTACATTAAAAATCTACGAGATTCAGCCAAAGTAAGTATTGACATTTTAGACAAGAATAAAAAACTCGTCAAATCTTTTTCAACAAAAGCAAAAGAGAAAGACGAAAAGCTGGATGTGAACAGCGGCATGAACCAATTTGTTTGGGATATGAAGTATGCGCCTGCAGAAAAAATAGATGGATTGATTATCTGGCATGGTACGGTACCAGGCCCCAAAGCTGCACCCGGTCAGTATTTTTATAAGATAAAAGCTGAAAAGGATTCTGTTGAAGGAAGTTTTAACATCAGAGCCAATCCTGTTTATAATGTTTCGCAGCAGGATTATGAAGAGCAGTTTAATTTCCTGCTATCTGTAAGAGATAAATTTAATGATATACAAAAAGCGGGGAAAAACATACGTGATATCCGCAAGCAGATAAATGATTTTATGGACAAACAAGGTAAGGATGTTCCAAAAGAGATTAAGCAGCAGGCCGATACCATCAACAAGCAAATGACGGTGATTGAAGAGGCATTGCATCAAACCAAAGCAAAGAGCGGACAGGATGTGTTGAACTACCCGATTCGTTTGGATGATAAAATTTCGGGACTTTACGATTTTGCAGCAAGCGGAAATGCGGCGCCGGCCAGGCAAGTAAAAGAAGCTTTTGCAGAATTAGGTGGACAGGCAGATGTACAGTTGAATAAATTGAAGAAGATCATGGATGAAGATGTGGCTAAGTTTAATGAAATGATCAGGGAGAAAGCATTGCCTGTTATTGGTGTGAAGAAAGAGAAAGAGTAATTAAAATATATTTGGTCCCACAAAGACACTAAGTACACGAAGCATTTATACTTCTTGTCTTCGGTGCCTTTGTGGGTTTTTCGTAAAGGCTGTTACTTATCTTTGCCGCATGAGTCTTAAAGCATTCTCTTCTTCTTTTGTAAACAAATTCATTTATTTAAAACGGGCGTTTGGCAATAAACCATTCCGCCTGTTGGATATTGGTGCTGGTAACCATTCTGCCACAAAAGCAAAAACTGTTTTTCCAAATTGTGAATACCATGGCTTGGATATGGAAAGGGATTACAATAATACAGAGGCCGATTTTAAGCTGATGGACGCTTTTTATGAAATGGATCTTACCAAACTTGATTTCTCATCTATCCCCGATAATTATTTTGATGCCATACAAATAGCGCATGTGATTGAGCATTTGTATAATGGAGAAGAAGTAATAAAAGGGTTATTATCAAAAATAAAAACAGGCGGGTATATTTATCTGGAATATCCAGGTGAAAAAAGCACTCGCCTGCCTAGTATGCAGGGTTCTTTAAATTTTAAAGATGATCCCACGCATGTACGAGTTTACTCCGTAAAAGAATTAACCAGCTTATTAAAAGCGAATGGATGCAAAGTTTTAAAAGGAGGAACAAGAAGAAATGCTTGGTTTATCATGGCCATGCCTTTTAGAATAATTAAAACATGGATTAGAGGCAAAAAATTACAGGGTAATGTTTTTTGGGATATACTTGGGTTTGCAGAGTTTGTGTGGGCGAGGAAGGAGAAATAGGCAATAAAAAAATAGGCAATTAGCAATAATCAAGACGTTTATATTCATTTTAGGCCCATTGCCCATTGCCCATTGCCCATTGTCTATTGCTTATTGAAGAAGATCTGGTCTTCTTTCTTCAGTCCGCTTCACCGCTTGCTCATGCCGCCATTCATCTATCAGTCTGTGATTACCACTCATTAAAATTTCAGGTACTTTCCAGCCGCGGAATTCTTCTGGCCTTGTGTAAACAGGTGGTGCCAGTAAATTATCCTGGAAAGAATCTGTTAAAGCAGATGTTTCATCATTCAACACGCCCGGAATCAGCCGGCCAATCGCATCTACCAAAACTGCTGCACCCAACTCTCCGCCGCTTAATACGTAGTCTCCAATGGAGATTTCTTTTGTTATAAAATGATCTCTAAATCGCTGATCAACGCCTTTATAATGTCCGCATATCATCAACAAATTATTTTTTAAAGAAAATCCATTTGCCATTTTTTGATTGAAAGTTTCTCCGTCAGGGGTTAAAAAAATAATTTCATCGTAAGTTGTTTCTTTCTGTAAATTTTCAATGGCATTAACTAATGGTTCAATCATCATTACCATACCAGCGCCACCGCCAAAAGCATAATCATCTACCTGCGCCCTTGCGTAAGTAGTATGGTCTCTTAAATTAATTACATTCACTTCAAGTAAACCTTTATCCCTTGCCCTTTTCATTATCGAATGGGCAAATGGGCTTTGCAGCAAATCGGGTACAACGGAAATGATATCTATTTTCATTGTACAAAGGAAATGAATAATGAACAAGGAACAAGGAATTCTGAACCCAGAAGTTAAAAATCCATAAAATCATCCAGGTCACGTTTATCTCTTTTTGTTGGTCTTCCCTGCTTACTCATTCTTTTACCCGTATGAAAAACAGCGGCCTGAAATTTAATACGGTCCAGTTCATCGGCAGGGGTAATATCTTGATAAAATTTGATGGCTTCGCTGTATTGAACCCGTTTGTGTAAAAGCCCCGTTACTTTAATAACCCATCGTTTGTTTTCGGTCTTCACTTCATACTCATCACCCTCATGAACAGGGCGTGATGCTTTTATGTTTTCCTTATTCAGTTTTACTTTTCCCCTATCGCAGGCATCACCTGCCTGGCTGCGTGTTTTAAACAATCTGATTGCCCATAAATATTTATCCAGCCTCAGTTTTTCTTTTTCCATAACAATAAAATTAAATGCTTTTACGTCAAAGCTTCGTAAAGGTTACGTTTATTACGTATTTTTAATGCTTAAAACAATTGAATATGACATTCTTTAGAGTTAAGATTCTCCTTTTTTTTATATGTATTGGCCAGTTAACCCTGGCCCAAAATCGGGGAAAGATTAACTGGACTCCAGATGGTAATTCTTACACAAAAGTAAAGGATGGAAATATTATACAGATAGATCCTGCCACTGAAGAAGAAACTGTTGTAATTGATAAATCGAAACTTATTGATCCAAAAACTGGTAAAGTTATTGTTCCTCAGTCTTACGAATTTAACAGCAACTATACTAGGGTTTTAATTTTTACCAATACAGCAAAAGTGTGGCGATACAATACCAAGGGCGATTATTGGCTCTACGATATTATTGCCAATAAGTTAAACAAACTGGGTAAAAGTCTTCCGCCACAGTCATTAATGTTTGCAAAATTTTCGCCTGATGGAAAAAATGTGGCCTATGTAAGTGATCACAATTTATATGCGGAAGAAATAAGCTCGGGTGATATTACAAAACTTACAAAAGATGGCACCCGCAAACTGATAAACGGCACGTTCGACTGGGTGTACGAAGAAGAATTTGGTTGCAGGGATGGATTCAGATGGAGTCCTGATGGCAGTATGATTGCATTTTGGCAAGTTGATGCAACCAAGATAAAAGATTATTACATGTTGAATACCACCGACAGTAATTATTCGCAAATAATTCCGGTTGAGTATCCAAAAGTGGGCGAAGATCCCTCGCCAGTAAGAATTGGTGTTGTTACTTTAAGCAACAGGCGCATTAAGTGGATGGATATTGATGGAGATCCGCAACAGAATTATTTACCACGCATGGAATGGTCGGATAAAAAAGAGTTAGTTGTTCAACAACTTAACCGCAAACAACAGGAAAGTAAATTACTGTACTGTAATGTGACGGACACTAAGAGTTATACATTTTGGGCCGAGAGCAGTCAGGCTTGGGTTGACCTGAACGCTGATGATCCAAGCGGATGGAACTGGATAAATAA
>JBBKXU010000322.1:0-7961 GCA_037969645.1 Ferruginibacter sp.
TTCATGTACTATATGTTTTGACGCCTGTGCCGAAACCAAAATGCTTCTGGCGGTAGATGCGTTAATTTCATCCAGATCGCCGCTTTCGTCAGCTTCATCAGCAACCTTTAGGTACAGAAATACATCCGTAATAAAATCCACGTAATATCTTTCTTCAATAAAATTGATGAGTACTGATTTATGAATTTTTCCACCAAAGTCTATTTTAGAATCGCTGCCATAAGCCCAGGGAGACAGGTACTGCGTAATTTCTTCTTTAAGCTGATTGGCGTAAAATGTATAATCCTTATAGTTATCATAAAGCTTTAACGAAAACTCCAGTCTTACTTCTTCAAATTGCGGCTGACAGGCACGGAGTTTTACAAAGCAGGAAGTACGCTTACGCAAAAAATTCTCAATCCTGGTTAGTGTGCTTTGCTGTGTATA
Source organism: Ferruginibacter sp. (assembly GCA_037969645.1). Classification (GTDB taxonomy): domain Bacteria; phylum Bacteroidota; class Bacteroidia; order Chitinophagales; family Chitinophagaceae; genus Ferruginibacter. The sequence goes on from JBBKXU010000322.1 coordinate 427, forward strand.
AGGTTTTAACGGATCAGCATCATTACGATTTTGCTGCGATGGAATAGTGATGATACTTACATAGCCCGGCTTCACTTCGTGATAAACGCCATCTTCAATCTGAGTATGATTCAGACATTTCGCTTTGTATATTTCCGGAAATGCTTCAAGCACCAGGTGCTCATAATCCCAAACGGAAATAGCACGGTCTTTATGGCGTAGTCTTTCGCTAACCCGCACATAAAAATGATCTTCATTTTCTTTTGCCTTGCCACCAAAAGAGGCATAAGGCTGTTTCATTTTCTTAACCGCTGCATCTGGCGTTTTTAATTTTGCAACCGAGCCGGCGGGCAAAGGCAGGTCTAAAAAGTCTGGTGCATTATCATTATTAATAAAAGTTGCAACTGCAGCCTGTGCATCAACGGTAATTAATTTACAAACGGCTTCAGCAGCTTCTTCAACAGCAGCCCGCAGCCAGATATAACCGGCAGGTAAAATGGTATTCGCCGTTGTTGCCTCATGCGGAATTGAAAATGAAATGATTCCCGATTGAACGAGCTCGAGTGTATTATCGCTGTAATCAGATGCTTCAAAATCAACCCAATTATTATTGCTTAAAAACGACCAATGAATATGTTGCGGTGGCTTGGTAACTGTTGGATTTGTGGTTCCTTCCATAACCTGAAACAACAGGTTAACCGCTTCATCAGCTTTTAAATTTTCGATACCGATATAAAACTCACCAATATGCGGTTTACTTGTACCGGCACTTTTATGTTTAAACTGTGGCAACAGGTAAACTTCTTCGGTTGGGTTTAAATATTTGTGTTGCTCGCCATCACCAAAAGGATAGATATGATAAAATTGAATTTCATTTTTATCAAAAATAGATTTCTCAGTAGCACTTAAATCGGCAATAGCATATGCTGAATAACTTAAGCTGAATCCCTTAATAAGGGGAGTATAGGGATCGAATGGTTTTGTTGAATAGGTTGGTGGCGATTTTTCAATAGACAACTCAATCAAGTAAGTAGATAATGCATCGGTAAAAGTCTTATGTCCGAAATCCCCTTTCAAAGAAATTTTTATAAACCCCGCTGTATCATCAACTCCATAGTTATCGTAACCCTCATTATAATCAACTGTTCCCTTATCTGGAATTAATACAGGTGAGGGTGGGAAAATTACATTGGAATTACTTGCGTTGAATATATTCAAGTCACTATTCAGATTATTCCATATTCCTGAAGCCAGATATGTCATACTGGTATATGGATAATAGTCGTCATTAACATATTCAGGATCATAATCTATTTTATACGGAACGGCCGGAAGGCCTGCCCAAATCAAATTACATTGTATTGCAGTATTTTTTTTACTGAATATTTCTTTGCTGCCAATTAAAAAAGAACTGTCGTTTGTTGGTATGCCTCCAAAGGGCATGAACGGTTTAGACACATCAAGTACACCGGCATCGCTGGATACAGTTAATTGCTTTACTCCGGTTTGTGAAAAACCAGTCATACTCCCAACTTCTACTTTAATTTCAGTCTTAGATATTTTTATTTCGCTAAGCACTTCGTATTGATAAAGATTAAGATCATTTTGAAGCAGTATGATTTTCAACATAGGAACTTTAGCAGCATAATTACCACCATGTATATCTGCTTTATAATCTGCCGTTGCAGGAGCGTCGCCGTGCAATGTAATTTTAAACTGTGCACATTCAACAGCGCTTTTGGAAAATACACCAGTGGTTATTGCAGATAATTCTGTTGAAGTGTCAACGGCGATTTTTAACCACCCCTTCTCGGTAGTAATGTAACATTCTATTGATTTATTGATCAATTTCAAATTCTCTGTTCCGGCTCCAAGCTTTACGGTGATAACCCTTTCTCCCTCTGCCAGGAATAAATAATGCGAAGCCAAAGCAAATCCAATCTCCGCCTTTGGCATAGCAATACTTTCAAGCGCAGCTTCCTTAAATATTTTATGTACGTAAGGCTGCCACTCTTTGTTTGCACTGGTTAAAGCTGCATCTATGCCATCATCGCTGTTTGCAATGGGCGACGCAAATACCCGATTGTTGTTTTTTTGTATTGCCGTTGGGTTCCCATCTTCAAAAATTGAATCGTCGGCAGAAGCTTTGTAAAATGTTTTCAGTTGAGCAACTTTTGCTTTATTAAAAACAGCATCTGCATCTAAGTTATAAAGCACATCTTTCTTCAGGCTGTCTTTTCCCGCCTTCAATGCAGTGTCTTGTGTAAGTAAATAACTGTTAACCTGTTTTGCCAATTCGCCTAACACATGTACTTTGTTTGCAGTGGCAGGCCTGGGTTGCAGGCGTAATACTTCTCTATAATAGAAATCGAGGTGGCGCTGTGTAAAGGTATTAACATGCGTTTGCGTAAAACGGAACAACATTAAAAAGCTGAGAAATAACGCATAATGTGGTGTATGACTATCGTAGCTTTCCAGCGTTTTCAATAATTCCGTTTCGGCTTCCTTAATAATTTTTGCATAGGAGGAAAGGAAAGTATCAAACAGACCTGTGTAGAGATTATGATTTGCTGCATGTTCGATACTTAAATACTCATCTCCTGTGCCGGTCAATGGGTTTTGAAAAATACTATCATCTTCATTGATGCTGGCAATGTAACTTGCCCAATCTGCAAAAGCAACATCATCAAACCAGTTATTACTTAACCCATCAGTATCAATTATCGCGGCAGCATCAGTCAGTGGTTTGTTTAAAATAGTCCAGTTACTTAAATTGTCTTTTTCAAGATAAAGCAAAGTATCTGCAGCTTTGTAGTAGGCAATTAACCTGCTGAGCGAAGGTGCCAGTTTGGTTTTAACAAGACTTGCTATGGTTTGCCTGAGTGTTGTTTCATCGGGCAGTGTTAGTATACTAGCATCCAAAGCCTTTGCTAAAGTGAGCAATGCGCTGAACAGCTCATTTAACTTAATACGGATACTGAGCAATGAACCCGCATTATCATCATCTTTGATATAATCCAGTCGTTCTTTTATTTCCTGACGATAGCGTTCAATATTTTGTAAAGCGATGGTACCTAATTGGGCAGATATATCACTGGAGAAAAAAGGTTGCCAGTTTCCTGCAACGGAATTAGCCTGATTATAATAATTGATAAATACAGCGAAATCATTTGCAAAAACAATCCAGTCGGCAAATTTCTTTTCATCAACTAGTGCAAATTTATTTTTATCAAACGCCGGTAAAAGACGCTGAACCTGACTGGTGCCGTTATTGTGCAATGGATTTTTATGGTCGCTGCAATTGCTCATTATTATTTAACAGATTTATCGGTTGTTAAAAAATCTATTTCTGTTCCTTCGTTTATGTAGTAAGGGAATACAAAATTGAAACGGCTGTTGGTGGCACGTACAATGTATTCTACTTCTACCAGCACTTCGCCTTCCAGTTCGTTTTGTGTATTCAGTGCTATTTTTTTTGCGTCGATACGTGGTTCAAAAAACAGAATGGCTGTTTTTATTTTATCAATCATAATGGTTTTTACTGTTGTGTTAAGAGGCTCAAACAACAGTGTATCCATATTGCAGCCATATTTAGGCTGCATCACCCTTTCACCAATGGTAGTAGATAAAAGTATCTGTAAGCTTCTTTCAATATCAATTTCCTTTTCGGTGGTTTCAACAGCTTTCATTTGCTTGTTGAAGGTTGGTGGAAAACTCCAGCCAACTCCCAGAAAATCATTACTTGTAAATTCCTTGCTCATAATTTCTTATTTTATACAATCAACCGCCAATCATTACTGTGGGACAACCCAAAACGATTGAACCGCCATGGGCAGTACTGTCACCCATTCTGGCAGCAGGAGTTCCTTCAATCATCACCGTAGATGAGCCAGCAGTAATGGTATCGGGCGGACCGCTGCATGTACACATATCACCAAGTTTTGCAGCCGGCATTCCGCCAATCATTACAGTTGGGGTACCCGGTGGCATTACTGGGCCACCCACATGTGGTACTGTGCCGGTAACCATCGGACAAACATGCATGTCGCCTACTCTTGCTGCCATTGGCATAGTCTAGTTTTTTGAGTTAATTAATATTTACAATCGCCCCTTTAACATCAGTACTGCCACCACTCGAAATTTCGGCAGCGGCACCGCCTTCAAGTGTTGCTTGTGCACTTCCTACTAATTCTATATTTATACCTTCTGCTTTTATATCGTTTGCAGCTTTAAGAATAATATCTTTTATACTTTCCATGGTTATGCCATCTTCATTCATAGTTATTTTATTTCCGTTCTGGTCTTCCAGATGAATCATTTTATCTTCTTCGGTAATCAGAAATTTATTACCGCCAGGCGTTTCCAATGAAAAACTTTTTACATCATCATTAAAGATCATTTTCATTTCGCTGCGACTTACATAACCTTTCTCATGGTTATCGTCGGCTGCGGCAATGGGTGCCGGTTTAGCGCTGCTGTGTAACATCCCCAACACAACCGCATGCCGTGGATCATTATTAATAAAACCTACAATAACTTCATCTTCTATTTCCGGCCTGAAAAAGGTACCGCGGTTTTCGCCTGCGTCTAATGTGGATACCCTGCACCATATTCCATCTTCATCATTATTGATAACCGGAATCTTCACCAATATTCTGTCTTCGCCATCAGGATCATTTTCTAACTGCGTTACAATACCAATATGTAAACCTTGTATGGCTGGTAGCATGGCGCCGCTTAATGGTTGCAGCACATTGTAAGTTTGTGCAAACCACTCAGGGTTAATACCAAACTGAAATGTGGTGAGCCAATTACCCTCATTTACTTCGTGGCGTATTCCGGTTACAAACAGCTTTCCTTCAAACCGGTCGCCTACGCCATTTAACTGAATAAGCTGGCCGGGCAACACTGCTGCTGTTCCATCTGTTGTAACTTTTCCTCGAATTTTTGCCAATCTATTCTTCATCATCGCAGCATTTACCCATGCTTGTAATTCTGGTTCTTCAATTTTTGCACTGTTAAATAAGCGGTATTCAGATTCGCCAATTACATCGGCCAGTGTATCGGCACTTAAATTACCAGCATCTGGTACGCCCGGGTCATCGGCTTCTGTATCTTCACTCAGTTCCTGATCGGTGTAATTCCAAACAGAACCTTTTACCGATTTGTATTGCAGCCGGGCATCAATCTCTGCATCCAGATCATGCACTGTAGCACCATACTGAATAGTTAATGCCGCATCGCCGCCAAACTCGGGCGGAGCAACCGTTAACTTACCATCGTTGGCAATACAGAGTAAGCCATTTACATCGGCACGGCAAAGCATAAAATCCCAATCGGTACAACTGTACTGCACAATTTGTTTATGTGTAACCGTAGTTGCAGCTACATCTTTTTCCAAACCATAATTGTCAATGAGCTCTTCAATAATATCGCTGTCCTTAGTTTCAAGCGCATATTTATTTTTACAGGCTGCTGTCATTTTTACAGCTTTGTCTTTACACTCAATAATCAGCAACGAATTTTTTTTGCGAACTTTTATGCTGTGTTTTATAACGATACCTTTAAAAACAGTTTGTTCGTCGCTGCTGTATCCAACTTGTATTTCAATTTCTTTCCCCGGTTCAAAATCGGCTTTGCCGCTTAATTCAAAAGATTGTTTACTTGGCTCTCCATCTGTGTAAACAAGCGTTGCCACCGGTATTCTATTCACCTCTTTATTTACAATTACCGACATGAGGTGATATTGCCCCGAAACCTCGTTTCCATCGCTCAGTATCTTGCACGTAACAACACCCTTTGGCTTATCCGACGGTATGGATCTTTCATTAGGCATCTAATTTTTATTTTTATCAAATGGTGGAAAAAATATTTCATCCCCTACTGTAAGGTTTCTGAAATTGCTCAGTTTATTTGCGGTTGCTACCTGCAGGTAATATTTTGAATCGCCATAAATTTTGTAACACATCAATGGCAGGGTATCTCCCTTTTTTACAATTCTGAAATGTGTAAGATCGGGCGACTGGTTATTTTCTTCCAATACCCTCGACTCTTCTTCAGTCACTTCCCGGATGGTTACTTTACAAACCGCCCTGATGGGCTTTCCATCGGGATTAAATAATTTATAAGCGATGTTTAAAGTTGAACAAACGCCCTTCATTAAACTGGTACCCCAAACAAATTTGAAAAAACGGGTTTGATGTATATCACCATCGTAGCCCATTAAAAAATCGTTTAGCTTTTCCAGATCAGCCGAAATATCTTCCCGGGGTTTGCCATCAATGATACCGGTGTTATCATACAAAAACTCGAAAGCCAGTTCACCGGGTAATTTCTTTTCAAACCTGGGCTGGCTGCCACTTGTTCCGCTGGCCTGCCCGTCATTAAATTCAATTTTAGATTCCAGCGTATAATTTTCCGGATTGATCATTGCAGTAATCGGGTTCTCCTCCAGCGAAGCCAGTTTATCATCCCCACAGCCCGGATCGGTGTAAGCATAAATTTTTAATTTTTCAAATTCGCCGGTTGCCATTTATCTTTCTTTTTTACTGTTTATGATATCTAAAACATCTTCCACACATTGCTGCATCATCATTTTTTTTTCATCTTTCGCATCAGCACTGCCCGGTGCCGCCTTAGCGGCATCTTTTGCCTGTTGTTCGTTAACGGTAACTTTTATCTGCAGTTCTCTAATCTCCAGCGGCATGTTTATTTATTTATGGTGAAATAATTGTAACTGAGGTCAAGCGTTTCAATAACCACCGAATTCTCCTGTGCATTGAAATCGCTTACACTCCATTTTATTGGCCACACATTAAAAAATTGCCAGGTGGTAACCGGGTTGTGCTGTTCATTTAATAAAGTAACATTTACCTGTACCGGCCTGAAACTACGGTTCTGCAATGCATCAATACACCAGTCTATTACCGCAGAGTTATTCAACATACCACGCTTTAATGACAGGTCGGGATACTTGGTACGCACAGGTAGTTTATGCTCAAAACGATTTTCGCCGCCCTCTTTAAAAGACTCGGTATCGTATTCAACATTTAAACCAGTAACGCTTTGAAAACGCTGATCGTTATCATTGCCCAGGCTTACAAACTCAACCTTAAAATGAAATCCAACCGGTGGATAATAACCGCCTGCAACAGGTGTAGCCATAGTTTTTAATTAAAAGATTAACTAATTATTTCTACACGTAAGCTGCCTATGAAAAAAAATCTATTTTAGCTTAAAATATTTAATCCTTCATGTGCCAACTCCAGTGTTTCAATAGCCACTTCATTGCCATCGCTTTTTAAATCGCTTGCCTGTACTTTAATGGCAAAGGCATTTTTTGCCTTCCAGGTCATAACAGGTGCATGCGTTTCGTTAAGCAGGCTGATGATAATATCACGACGTTCAACAGTATTCAATGCGGTGGTATTAATCCACTTATAAAAATCAGAATCGCCATTGATACTGCCTCGCTTTAATGTGATATTGCTATACTTAAGCATACCCGGCATTTTAATTTTTGAATACTCGGGGCTGCTGCCCTCCCTGTATTCAAT
>JBBKXU010000323.1:0-6607 GCA_037969645.1 Ferruginibacter sp.
GCGTTATTAAAAAATTCACAGTTTAAAAATTCAACAATGAACTTATTACAGAAATTATTTGGCGGCTCACCTGCTGTCGACTTAAAACCAATTATTGAGGAAGGTGCTTTTTTAGTGGATGTAAGAACAGCCGGTGAATTTGCAGACGGGCATGTAAAAGGGTCTGTAAATATTCCTTTGGATATTTTACCCGGCCAGCTTGCAAAATTTAAAAACAAAAAAAATATCATTGTTTTTTGCCGAAGTGGCGCCCGGAGTGGACAGGCTAAAACAATTTTAACCCAAAATGGTATCAGTAATGTAATTAATGGAGGCAGTTGGGACAGTGTAAATCAATTTGTAAAATAAGAAATCAATATCATGAATTTATGCCAGCCCTAATGGGTTGGCTTTTACTTTAAATAATAACTAATTAAAATTATGAGTCTATTAGAAATGATCAGGCAGCCTTGGCCCTGGTATGTAGCGGGTCCCTTAGTTGGATTAACGGTGCCGGTATTGTTGATCATCGGCAATAAATCCTTTGGAATCAGCTCTTCTTTGCGGCATGTTTGTGCTGCCTGTGTACCAGCCAATATTCCCTTTTTTAAATACGAGTGGAAGAAAGAAATCTGGAATCTGTTTTTTGTAGTAGGTATTTTTTTTGGGGCGATGATTGCTGTTTGGCTTTTATCAAATCCCGGGCCTATGCAAATACATCCCAACCTGGCAAGCGATTTGGCGGGATATGGCATAACAGATTATTCGGGCCTTGTACCCAATCAATTATTTAATTGGGAAAGCCTTTTATCTATAAGAGGTATCATTATGATGGTGGCCGGTGGTTTTTTGGTAGGCTTTGGAACCCGCTATGCAGGCGGCTGTACAAGCGGCCATGCCATTATGGGCATCTCCACTTTACAAATGCCTTCGCTAATTGCCACCTGTTGCTTTATGGCTGGCGGTTTTATCATGGCCAATTTTATTCTTCCATTTATCTTATCGCTTTAAAAAAATATCATGCAAAAAAATACCGATACAAATACCGATTTTGAAGTACGCTCATTGGATGCCATCTGCGTTAATGAAAGTGAAATCAATTATAAATGGTATCAACATATAAAATACCTTCTTGTTGGTCTGGCTTTTGGAATTGTTTTCGTAAAAGGAGAAATCATTAGTTGGTTTCGCATACAAGAAATGTTCCGCCTGCAGTCTTTTCATATGTACGGGGTAATAGGCAGCGCCATTGTTGTTGGTATTATTTCTGTGTGGCTGATAAAAAAGTTCAATGTAAAAACAATACATGGCGAAGAGATTACTTTCACTAAAAAAACATTTAATAAAGGACAGATATACGGAGGCCTGATCTTTGGATTTGGTTGGGCCATAACGGGTGCCTGCCCCGGACCCCTGTATGCACAAATTGGCTCGGGAGCCTGGGTTATCGTTGTAACCTTATTAAGTGCAGTTGCTGGAACCTGGGTATATGGATTTTTCAGAGAAAAGTTGCCGCACTAAAAATTAGAATATCTTTGGGTATATGAAATCCTTTGATAATCTAGCTCACATTTTTGAACCTGCACTACTGCAGGAGATTCAACAGTTTGGCGTAATACAGAAATTTAGCGAAGGCGACCTGATTATGGATTACGGAAAATATATCCGTATGATGCCTGTTATTTTAAGTGGTACTATTAAAGTGTACAGGCTTGACGACGACGGCAATGAGATACTGCTCTACTATTTATCCAGCAGCGAAAGTTGTAGTATGGCGTACAGTTGTTGCATTGAAGCCAAAAAAAGCGAAGTGAAAGCCATTGCCGAAGATGATGTGGAGCTGATTGCTATACCGCATGTAAAGCTTGACGAATGGCTTTGTAAATACACAAGCTGGAAAAATTATATCATGCGGAGTTTCAATGAACGCTTTATTGAATTGCTTAAATCCATTGAAAGCATTGCTTTTCACAAACTGGATGAAAGATTGATTGAATACCTTAAAGAAAAACAACGCATCACCGGCTCCAGTGTAATTAAAGCGTCACATAGTTTGATAGCTGACGAGCTGGCTACCTCCAGGGTCGTCATTTCCAGACTGCTAAAGCAGTTGGAAAACAGTAAGAAAATCATTTTGTATCGAAATGAAATAAAACTGTTGTCTGATTTTATTTAGTCAATTCCTGTTCGACATACTATTTTTCAAGGTGTAAATTATCTAGCAAGTAGAACAATCCTGTTTTTTCTATAGAATTAAATCTATACAAAAAACTTAATGTATTGATTTATTTTTGCTAAGATCATAATGTAGTTATCCTGGCATGAAATAAAAAATGGTTAAAGTTGTTTAACATCTTACAACATCGTGCTTGTATTAAATATCAGAAAATCACTAATGACTAAATATCAAAAACATATTACTGCAAATAGCCCGAATGGAATTTATGGTTTCAAAATGAGTCCATTGGGAGTCGGGCTAACGGTATTTGTTTTACTTGCTTTTTTGTTTGGAATACTTTCATACCAACGGTATCAATTATTACGTGAGTCGGAGAAAAAAGAAGCTAATACTATTCTAGACCGGGCAAAAGACAATTTGCAGGAGATTCTTATGCATAGCTCCTCAGTTACTAAAACATTGGAGCTTTTTATTGACCAAAACGGCCAAATTAATAATTTCGATTCCATTGCACCAGCCATTCTAGAATTGGGAAAAGACATTGATGCCATTCAGTTAGTACCCGATGGCGTCATCAAATACGTTTATCCGCTGGCGGGCAACGAATCTGTTATTGGATACGATATATTGAACGACAGCAGCACAAATACCGAAGCCATTAAGGCGATACGGGACAAGGAAATTTATTTTGCGGGTCCCTTTCATCTTAAACAAGGCGGACTGGGCGTTGTTGGCCGTTTGCCTGTATTTCGCAATGGTAAGTTCTGGGGGTTTTCGGCTGTGATTATTAAAATGAACACTTTAATAAAAGCGGCCGGCATAGACAGCAGCAGCAATAAACGGTTTCGTTTTCAACTTTCTAAAGTAAATCCCAACTCAAAAGAGGTTGAATATTTTTTACCATGGCACCCAAACGTGGATTCAGGGTCTGCAGTTTCTGTTAATGTACCCAATGGCGACTGGGAGCTTTCGGTTATAAGAATGAGGAAATACAGTAATTATTCCGACGATATTTTACTTGCATTATTCGGGTTGCTTTTTTCAATCTTTTCTGCTGTTTTCGCTTATCGAATAGCCATCAGGCCCCAAAAATTGGATAAGTTGGTGAAAGACCAAACCAAACATATTCTTCAAAACGAAAAAAAATACAGGTCAGTAGTTGAACGTGTGTCTGATGCTTTTGTGGCCTTAGACAAGGGTTGGAATTATACTTATGTAAATGAAAAAGCGGGAGAAATTTTCGGCAGAGATCCAGTAAGCCTTATTGGAGAAAATATCTGGGCAGAGTTTCCGGAGGGGATTGATCAACCTTTTTACCACGCTTATTACAGAGCCATGGAATTACAGGAGTACCAATATCTGGAAGAATATTACCCACCGTATAACAAGTGGTTCGAAAATCATATCTATCCTTCAGAAGATGGGTTAACCATTTTCTTTAAAGACGTTTCAGAAATGAAACAAATAACGCTTGCACTAAAGGATAGTGAAGAAAAATACCGGTCACTTATTGAGCAGGCGTCTGATGGAATCGTAATAACCGATTTGGAAGGGAATATACTGGAGGTGAACGACAGTATTTGTAAAATGGTTGGGTTTAAAGATGTAGAAATGATAGGGAATCATATTAAAGAATATCTGCCCGAAAATGATTTAGATGATATTCCCCTGCGGATAAGTGAATTGATGCAGGGAAAAAGCCTATTGTACGAAAGAAGACTGGCAAGAAAAGATGGAAGCATTGTAGGTGTGGAAGTAAATTCAAAAATGGCCAGTTCGCATACACTGATTGGGTTTTTAAGAGATATTTCTGATAGAAAAGTTGCAGAAGAAGCTATAAAAAAATCGAATGAACGTTTTGAGCTAATTGCCAATGCAACCAATGATGCTGTTTGGGATCATGATTTTATTAAGAATGAAACTTGGGGCAATAACAAATTATATGCTTTATATGGTTTTGAACGGGCTGATGAGAAAATTGACTTCGAAATGTTTACGGAACATATTCATCCAGCTGACAGAGCAGGCATTGAAGAAAGGCTGAAAATCGCTTTTAGCAGCGGTGCCACTTCAATATCAGAGTCTTTTCGATTTCGGATTAAATCGGGTGAGTATAGAACATTTATTGATAGGGCGTATATTAAATATGATTCGTCGGGTAATCCTGTAAGAATATTAGGCGCAATGCATGATATTACTGACAGCGAAAAAGCTCAAAGTGCATTACAGCAAAGTGAAGAGAAATTCCGTTCAATAATTGAACAGGCCGGCGATGGGATATTTGTATCTGATGAAAATACATACTTAATTAATGTAAACAGCGCAGGTTGTAAAATGACAGGCTATAGCCTAGAAGAGTTAAAGAAACTCAGTTTTCTGGATATGATACCGCCCGAGGATCTGGTCACCAATCCGGTAAAAATTACCAAGATGGATATTGGAGCGTCCATCATGAATGAGCGGCGGCTGATACGTAAAGACGGCACCATTATTGACGTAGAGATAAGTGCCAAGAAGCTTTTAGATGGAAGGTACCAGTCTTTTGCCAGGGATATAACCGAGCGTAAAAAAGCTGCGGAGGAATTACAACACTCCGAAGAAAAATACCGATTGTTATTTAATAATAACCCATTGCCCATGGTTATGGCAAACATACCTGAGTTAGATATAATTGATGTTAACGAGGCTGCAATCCGTCAATACGGATATAGCAGAGAGGAGTTTTTAAAGTTGAATGCGAAGCAAATGCGACCCGTTGAGGATGAAAAAAAATTCTCGACAGAGGTAGGTAATATGCAGCCTGATGAAGTAAATATCAAGGACTGGCGGCACAAAAGAAAGGATGGCACCGTGTTTTTTGTTGAGACATACAGTCATGAAATTATGTATGAAGGAAAGAAGGTCTGGCTTGGTTTATCGCATGATGTAACAGAAAAACGTGAAGCGAAAGAGATGCTGCAAAAATCTTATGAAGAAATACGTCAGCTGGCATCAAACTTACAGAGTATAAGGGAAGATGAGCGCACCAATATTGCACGGGAAATACATGACGAACTTGGTCAGCAGTTAACCGGCCTTAAAATGGATTTACATTGGCTTACCCGTAAAATAAACAGCGGCGACGAAGAGATTACAAACAAAATGAAAGAAAGCGTTGAGCTGATAAACGCAACCATTACCTCGGTAAGAAAGATTGCAACAGACCTTCGGCCAAGTATTTTGGATGATCTGGGATTGTTGTCTGCTTTGGAATGGCAGGGTGAAGATTTTGCAAAGCGTTCGGGCACCAAAGTAGAATTTATTAACAAGGTTGGCGATATATCGGTACTCCCCGAAGCATCTACAGGCGTTTTCAGGATATATCAGGAACTGCTGACCAATGTTGCCCGTCATGCAAATGCCCGCCATGTAAAAACGATGTTATATAAAGATGAACATTGGTTGTATCTCAGCATTAATGATGATGGCGTTGGATTTGAATTGGAAACCATCAGCAATAAAAAAACACTCGGATTACTGGGAATTAAAGAACGCACTTTACTTTTTGGAGGCACTTACGAATTCAAAAGTAAACCGGGCGAAGGTTCAGTAACCACTATATCTATACCATTAACCTTAGTAAAAACCATCACCTAAATCCAAAAAATCATGTTACGTATTTTAATCGCCGATGATCATACCGTAGTTAGAAAAGGCCTCAGACAGATTTTGCTTGATGAATTTCCTAGTGCACAAATCACCGAAGTAGCCGATGCTGAAGAGCTTATAAAAAAAGTAATGGATGAAAAATGGGATGTAGTAGTCAGCGATCTTTCAATGCCTGGTAGAAGTGGGTTAGATGCATTACAACAGATAAAGCTCAGTCATCCCGATTTGCCGGTGCTTATCTTGAGTATTCATCCCGAGGAGCAATATGCATTGCGTGCCCTTAAATCGGGTGCAGCAGGCTATTTAAGTAAAGATACTGCGCCTGACGAGCTCGTGAAAGCGGTGCAGAAAGTCCTTCTCGGTAAAAAATACATTTCGCAGGCTATTGCCGAAAAATTAGCCAATACGTTTTCTTCTGATTCTTCTTTAAACCCGCATGAAAGCCTGAGCGATCGAGAATTTGATGTGATGAAACTTTTGGCAAACGGAAAATCGGTTTCCGAAATTGCTGAAATGCTTTCGTTGAGCGTGACAACGGTTAGCACATACAGAGCAAGGGTTATGGTAAAAATGGACATGAAATCAAACCCCGACCTTACTAAATATGCTATTGAACATCAGTTAATATAGAATAGGTATTTGCTGATTCTATTACGCTGTAGTATCAGTACTACAGTATTATGTATATATTACTACATCGGCAAATAGTTAATGAATTTATCTTACAGGCCATAATAACTTTATGCCTGAAACCACAAAGACGGGACATGTTTTATTAATAGTGGATAATTCTTTATTAAT
>JBBKXU010000324.1:0-5102 GCA_037969645.1 Ferruginibacter sp.
CCACCATGGGTGCAAAGGTCCAGTGGATGCCGCTTGCACTTGCTTCTGTGGCAGCAATTCTGGCCGACAATTCCATGGCTTCCAGATCCCAGCTTGCGGCTTCGGCTAATGGTATAGGACAGGTGGTTTTATAACCATGGATGACATCCTGCCCAAACAGCAAAGGAATTTTTAACCGGGATTCCATAGCAATATTTTGCCAGTTTCTTATTCTTTCCGTACCTAGGCTATTCAGCAATGAACCTACCAGTCCTTTGCGTATTTGGTTTGCTTTGTCATTATCAACTGTAACCGGCCCGGTAGCTTTCTTGTCATCATTGTATTGGTTCAACTGACCAATCTTTTCTTCCAGCGTCATCAGCCGTAAAACGGAATCAACTTTTTGGATGATTGATTTTTGCTGGGCTGCGGCACTATTCAATTGCATTACTGCAATAAAAAAACCTACGGTATATAATATTATCCGCTTCATTATTATTTCATTTCTATTTCGGCATACACGGGTAAATGATCTGATGGATATCTCAGGTCTTTGGAATCACTCAAAATGGCATATTTTTTTACTTTTATTCCGGCATTTTTAGAAATAAAAATATAATCGATCAATTTTGTTACCGGCTCATTGTGTTTAAAACCGTTAAATGTACCGGAGGGGCCAAATGGTTTTTCTGCTGAAACATCTCTGCAATCATCCATTTCTTTTTTCAAACCTATCACCCTTTCCGTGCCAGGCTCTGAATTAAAATCACCCATAAATATAACAGGATAATAATTTTTATTGAGCGCTGCAATTTTTGAAACAATCAGTTCAATCCCTTTTGTTCGGGCTTGTTCGCCAACATGATCTAAGTGCGTATTAAAGAGCCAGAATATTTTTTTTGTTTTTTTATCTTTAAACAAACCATAAGTGCAAACTCTTCTATAAGCTGCATCCCATCCTTTCGAAACGGTATCCGGCGCTTCCGAAAGCCAAAAAGTATTTTGCTCCTTTAGCTTAAACCTGCCTGTCTTATAATAAATATTCGACGACTCGCCTTTTCCAATTCCGTCTCTTCCTGTACCGATATAGCTATAGGCCGGAAGTGCTGCGCCTATATCCGTCACCTGATGTGGCATGGCTTCTTGCACTCCAAAAATATCGGGTTCGTAAAATTGTATTTGCGCCGTAAAATAATCTTTTCGGTGTGTCCAATCATTTTCTCCATCAACAGCTACATCGAGGCGGATATTGTATGTCATTACCTTAATTGATTGGGCATTTACCTGGTAAACACTTAACCCTAACAGTAGAAAAAAAATCCATTTTATTTTAAGCATATAATATCTTGTTTAAACGTTAGTTTGTTTTTTTTAAAGGCCAAGGTTTTAATATTTCCCCAGATTTATGATGCACCAATTTTCGTAGGCAGCCGATAGTTCCTTTACTTTTTCCGGATATTTCTCTGCCAGGTTTATTCTTTCACCGGGATCTTCTGTTAGATTAAATAGTTTTAAAGAGAGATCGTTGAGAATGGGTTTAATATATTGGGCAGATGGTCTGCTCTTCCAATGATCTTCGTCTGTATTGGTTAATTTCCAATCGCCCAAGCGTACAGCCCATGTTTTTTGCCACTTCCAAACCAACAAACGATCATTATCCGGCTCAAACAAGCTGATACCGTCCATTGTTGCATCCTGCACCGTTACACCTGCTGCCGCAACAGCAGTAGGAAGAATATCAGCAGCTGATACATATTTTGATTCAATGGTTCCGCCCTGTATTTTTCCGGGCCAAACCACAGCCATTCGATTTTTTATACCCCCTTCCCAAAGAGAATACTTGCCCGCAGTAAGCGGCGCATTGTCGGCACCGGTAAGCGGTTCGCCTCCGTTATCAGAAATAAAAATAATTAGTGTTTCCTTATCTACCCCTTGCTTTTTCATCGCATCAATCAGTCTGCCAATATTATCATCGAGGCAGTTAAGATTTGCCAGATAATATTTGCGCATGTCTTCATCCCCAATATCTCCCATACGGGAATATTTATCATAATAGGCCGAGTAAGAACCTGCAGGATGTTTTCCGAAAGCCTCCTTATTATCAGGATCATAATTGGGTATCGGTTTTACATTAAACTTCTTTAAATACTTTTCTGGCACTTCGTGAACAAGATGGTGAACGGCATTATAGGCCAACGTAAGAAAAAATGGCTTGTCTCTTTTTTGTGATAAATAGTTAATGGCTTCATCAGTAAATATATTTGTGAGGTAACCTTCTTCATAACTTTTTTCGCCCATATTATGCATCAATGGACCAAGCGCTGCACTGGTGCCATTTGGATCCGGCGTCCTTTTTTTAATACTTTCTGAACTAAGCCAAAAATCATGGGCATGTGCGCTAAACCCAAGAAATTCATCATAACCATGGTTAAGCGGATATTCCCGTACGTTGTTTTTATGAAAATTTCTACCCAAATCATTTTTGCCGATACGGGCTGTTGCTTACCCGGCACCTTTTAAATATTCTGCAATTGTTTTAACACTATCTGGCAGGCCAGGCCCCCAGCCGGCAGGCTTATCCCATCTAAACTGATTTTTACCGGTTATAATACCAGCACGGGATGGACTACAGACGGGCGCTGTTGTATAAGCTTGCGTAAATATTTTACCCGCTTTTGCAAGCCGGTTCATATTTGGCGTCGACGCCTCGTGATTTGAGTAAGGGTCAAAATCGGCATACCCCAAATCATCAATTACAATTAATAAAATGTTGGGCTTTTTTACTTTCTGCTGCGACTTCACAGCAGTACAGCATGTAAAAAAGAACAAAAGAAAAAGTACATGTTTCATCTGTTAAATGTTTTGTGTTTATTGTTTTGATAAACCAGCATGCTGTTGGTACACTCTTATATAATCAACTACCATTGTTGCAGGAAAAACGCTGTCATCTATTCCTTTTTTACCGCCCCAGTTACCGCCCACAGCCAGGTTAAGAATTAAGTAAAACGGCTGATCAAACGGCCATTCTGCTGTAGTTCGATGTTCGTTCTCAATATGATTATACACAACATCATTTACTAAAAAATCAATTTTTTCCGGCGTCCATTCAATAGCGTAAGTATTAAATTCCGAGTATGGATTTTTAATAAAAATGGCTTTCCCCTTTTGTGTGCCTTTGATATGGTTATAAGCTTTTGTATGAATGGTACCATGTATACTATCCCGATCGTAACCTACATGTTCCATAATATCTATTTCTCCACACTCAGGCCAACTGATTTCAGAGCGGTTCTTACCTAACATCCAGATAGCCGGCCATGTGCCTCTGCCTGCAGGTAGCTTGGCACTTATTTCAATTCTGCCATACCTAAATTCCGCTTTGCTTTTTGTATTCAACCTTCCGGAGGTATAATTATTTTTTTCTTTGGTTTGTTTTAATGCCTTGATATATAGTTTACCATTTCTCACCACTATATTGTTAGTATCTGCTTCTGTGTAATATTGCAGTTCATTATTACCATATCCCTTTCCTCCAACTGTATAGTTCCAGATTGTGGTATCTGGCAAACCGGTATAATTAAATTCTTCACTCCAGGAAAGTTTCCATCCTTTTGCGGCAGGACTTTTCTCCATTCTGTCAAATAACAGTTCCGGTTCGTTAGTAGTAATAAAATCAAAATTGTTAGCCAGCAACCAGTCCATGTCTTCTGCTTTATCTACCGTCCAGGCATTAAGTATGGCTTTATTCTTTTTTGCCTGCCCTATCCATTCGGGATGTTTTTTAAAAGCTGTAAGAAGATAATCAACTCCGCTTATCCCGTCTTTTTTTACATCATCCGGAGATTTAAATGCATCCAGAAACATGGTAGTTACCGATGGATTTAATGCAACTAATTTTTTAAGTATGTCATAATTAAAACTGATGTAAACTACCATATGCTGTGCCCGTAGTTCATTCACCAAACGATATACTTTTTCAGCAATTACCTGTCCTCTTTCTTTAGAAGCAGCAGGTTTTATTTCACATACTAATCTTGTGGCTGTGTTATTTTCAATCCCCCTAAGTATATATTCCCTTAGCGTAGGTAGCTTTTCGCCATTAGAAAGTCTGAATTTTTCGAGTTCAGCATAAGTCGCTTTTTCAATCAGTAAATCATTATACTTCGCATCATGATTAATGATCAGCGAATCATCAGCTGTCATCCTAACATCAAATTCGGAACCGGTGCAGTTTAATTGGATGGCTTGTCTTAAAGAAGCGATAGAGTTTTCGGGAAGATTATTTTTTTTCCAGGCACCCCGGTGAGCTACCACTATATTATCTGCAAAAACAGGATGGAAAGAAGTTATCTTTTTACCCGTACTGCAAGATGCTACTGATAACACTGTAACAAATAAGAATGAAATTCGCATGATCATATCTGTATAAACGTTTTAAAGATAAGTGCTGCCAGTATTCCTCCAATAAGTGGACCTACAACAGGAATCCAACTATAACTCCAGTCACTATTACCTTTGTTCTTTATGGGTAAAATAGCATGCATAATCCTTGGACCAAGATCTCTTGCCGGATTGATGGCGTAACCGGTAGGGCCACCCAATGATAGACCAATTGCCAATACAAGTAAACCTACAGGCAATGCATCCAATGCACCCAATGAACTACCCGGCTTGGCAATAAACAGTACTCCAAATACCAAAATAAACGTGCCTATTATCTCGGTAACCAAATTTTGAAATTTATTTCTGATAGCCGGCCCTGTACTAAATGTAGCCAGTTTTAAATCCGTGTCATCTGTATGATTATAATGATCTCTATAGGTAATCCATACCAGCAATGACCCCAGCATGGCACCACACATTTGCCCTGCAACATAGATTGGAACGAGGCTCCAGGAAAAGTCCTTAAAGCTGGCCATCGCAATTGTTACCGCTGGGTTCAAATGGGCATCACTGCCATGAGAAGCCACATATACTCCAATGAAGACGGCCATAGCCCAACCAAAACTAATGACTATCCAGCCACTGTTATTACCTTTTGTTTTTGATAAAACAACATTGGCTACCACTCCATTTCCCAATACAATTAGGAACATGGTGCCAATTAATTCTGCTAAAAATGG
>JBBKXU010000325.1:0-16970 GCA_037969645.1 Ferruginibacter sp.
GTACTTATTGCTTTGCCTACACCAACGGTAAAAGCCACGCTGCTGCACCTTGTCCAGCCGCCAAAAAAAGCAACTACCTCTCCGTTATGGCGTTGTACTGATGTTGGATAGGTACCAAACTCATCAAAAGTACCAGGTTCGCCCAAAGGCAAAATTGGATTGTCTGCAAAAGCAATAATATCTAACAGATTATCTCTTTTTACATCTACATAAGCTGTATAACTAACGTACTGCCCGGTGATTGGGTCTCGGGGAGGCCTGCAGGCAAAATATATCCTTACAAAATCATCAAATATTAAGGTTGCAGGCGCTTGGGCAAACTCTTTAAACCAGGGAATATCAGTAATTTTTGTTGGATCAAATACCCTTCCGAGTTTCTTCCATTTGAACATAGGTCACTAATTTTAAAATACCGCAAAGTTAGTGATTAAAGCGTTCTTAATGGAATCTTGGGAATTAAACATCAGCACATCAGCAATGGAAAGCCAGGGAATAAATGCGGCATCGAATTGCTTGTACTCGATTTGGTTCGATTTTATGAATTCTAATTTAATACCTGCCTGTTTGAATAGATCTTTTGAATACAGATCAACTCCTCCGGAGGGGTTGATATATTCTGTTGCATTTAATGCATTGCAAATGGCGATTACTTTATCCTGCGATTTAAGCTGGTGATCAATTGGTATAGAAGAAGATAAAATTATTTCGGTCTCAATATCTAAATATTCACAAACAGAACGCAATGATTGAAAGATAAACTGAAATAAATTTTCATCGGGATTATTGAATATCGATTCCAGCAATGGAAATACGGTTTGGAACTGTGGTGCTTTTGTATACGCTGCTGTGAACTTGCGCAGCAGTTTTGCCTTTTCTGCCGGGAAGTTGTCTGCCAGTTTGCGTTGATCTACATGTAAATAGTCAGAATCTTTTTTTAAAGGTAAAGTGAAGTATTCATCCTTTCCGTTTACTAAAATACGGTTGCGATTTATCCAGCCCTTTTTAGTAAACTCAATATTATCATACAGTACAAATTTATCAACAGCATTAATTAACTGAAAGTATCCTATATAAGGCAAAAAATAAGGCTGCATGATAGCGCACTTCATTAAAAACAGGTTTTAATAAGTTTGCAAATTTTTTGTACATCTTGCTCAGGCATCTGATAAAACAAAGGGAGTGCAAGCACCCGCACACTTACTGACTCGGAAACAGGACAAGGCTCGCCGGTGTATTGTGGCAATTTGTTTAGCGACGGATAAAAATAACGTCGTGTACTGATATCGTTTAGAAAAAGTGTGTCTTTTATTTTAAACAGTTGCTCTTCGCTATCTACAATTATTGGATAATAACTGTAATTATATGAGGTTCCTGCCAGTGCTTCCAGTTTTTGCAGATTCAGATCAGCCAATAAACCATCATATAATTCTGATGTTCTTTTCCGGTCATTAATAAACTCATCCATCATTGGCAAAAGACACAAACCCATAGCGGCGTGAAACTCCGAACTCTTTCCATTAATACCGATTGAAAAATGCTCGTCGCCAACATGACCAAATTGGCGGTAGAGTAACATTTTTTCGGCCAGCTCATCGTTATTTGTAATGATGGCGCCACCTTCAACCGTATGAAATATTTTGGTTGCATGAAAACTACAGGTTGCAATATCGCCGAATGATAAAACCTGTCGGCTATTATAAGTTGCGCCAAAACTGTGTGCACCGTCGTATATAACTTTTAGATTGTGCCGTTGAGCAATTCTTTCAATAGCTTCTACATCGCAGGGATTACCATATACATGTGTTGCCATGATAGCTACGGTATCCGCTGTTATGAGTGCTTCAATTTTTTGCGGATCAATATTAAAATCAGTTAATTTAATATCGGAAAAAACCGGCTTACATCCTTCCCATAAAATACTGTTTGTTGTAGCAACGTAACTAAAAGGAGTTGTGATAATTTCGCCTTTGGCACCAAGTGCTTTTAATGCAATCTGCAAGGCAATGGTTCCATTGTTTACATACAGCAAGTGCTTAACCCCTAAATAATTCTTCAATTTCTCTTCCAACTCCGTCACCAGTGGACCATGATTAGTTAACCATTGCCTTTCCCAAATACCCTGCAGGTAAGAGTTGTATAATTCGGGCGCCGGTAAAAAAGGCTTGGTCACATGTATCATAATTACATTCTTGTTTATACTTCGGCAAATAAAACAGTTTCCTCGGCATGAATTGTTGTATGCTGCAAATAAAATTTATATCCCAAATTAAGCGAAATTAAATATTCTGTAATAGTATAGAAATCGGATAAAGTATGATAAACCGCAATCGCTAATTTTGGTTTGAATTTAGCAATTGTTTCCCTAGCGCCTTTTACAGCATTCAACTCTGCTCCTTCTATATCCATCTTAATAAAGTTAACCTTTTTAAGGCCTTCTTTTGCAACAAAATCATCAATAGATACCGTTACAGTTTCTCCAGTTGTGTTTTCAGTTTTGGTATTTGATACGGTGCTGGCTGGGCCAAAATCTTGATAAAATAATTTTTGCCCGGAAGTGCTCCAAACTGGATTATCAACAATCTCAACAGCATTGGACAGATGCGGATTAAGCTGCAGATTTTTTTTATAGATTTCGATATTGCTCGGGATAAATTCAAAGGAATACACTTTTCCTCCTTCGCCAATTTCGTTCGAAAAAAATAATGCTGTATCGCCCCAACAGCCTCCGCAATCAAGCACTACATCATCTTTCTCGGCTTTAATTAGTTTGCCATTTGCATTATACTCATACTGCTTTATAATAAAATCAATTAAAACGCCTAGAGGAGTAAAGTAGAAAGTTATAGGAAATCCTATTGGTCTCAAATCGTGTTTGTTGAGTACAAAGCCAAGGAATTTTGGATCTATAAAATCTTCCTTATCTACAATTAAAGTTTCGGCAAGTTTAAAATTGTCCCAATACTTCTGATTACTTAATGGAAGTTTATACTTTCGGTGCCCTAGTAACCGGTAGGTTAAAACCTGTATAAGTAAATTTTTACTATAGTCGTCATTCAAATGATTATACAATAAAACAAGTCCGTTTAAATGTTGCTTTAAAAAGTAATTCACCAAAAATTCGGCATGTATCCCTTTGGGTATAATTTTGCCAGCAATATTATTAAGTCTTCCGCGGTAACCTATTTTCTCTTTGTCTTCTCCGTAAAGAACATAATCCCAATTGTCGCCGTAGTCATTATTCTTATTTTTATTTACTTCTGTTTTCAGGAGTTTTTTAAAATATTCTTTTGAAACCATTCCTGTATATGTTTTTTACTTTTAAATATTTGTTGGCTGTAATCAACTCATTCACCCCAATGGTAAGTAAAGAATACAGTAAAATTCCAATTCCCATTATTAAATATGCGTTGTTAAGCTGTTTCAGCTGATAGTAATATAACGTAAAAATCAGGCTAAAAACAATAGCATTGTTCAGCAGGTTAACAAAAAACAACTTAAAAATTTTACGATACTCAATGTATGGCATTGTTTTCTTTAACAGCACATAAAAAAACAAAAAGAACAAATAGAAATGCAGATTTATGCCTACCAAGTATCCTATCAACCCAAAATACTGAATCAAAAAATAAATGGCAATGGTTACTAGGCTGTGCGTTATAACCGACATAAAAAATGTTGCCCTTACTTTTTGTGCCGATGTGATAAGATTTGTACAAATAGAAGCAATGAATTTAACCGACAGGCAAGCAATAGAAAAGGCAAATACTATTTCAATATTACGGAGACTATCTGGGGTAATACTATTTCGGCCATATAGCAACCCTATGAGTTCTGTAGAAAATAAAATAAAAACAAAGCTGATGAACATGGTTATTGAAATGCCCCATTCGCAAACTCTGAGAAAAATGGCATTTAATTCTTCGTGACTTTTTAAGGCACTTAAGCTGTTGAATTTGATACTGGCAATGGATATCAACTGCGCAATTATTAAAATATCGGGTATGGCACTAACCTGCTGCCCAAGATTCACGGCTGTAATAATTCCATGTCCCAATCCACTTAAAAGATATAATGCAATAGTATTTCTTATCCAGATTGGTAAAACATTTACCTGCATGAGTCCAATATTGCCCCAAACTTCTTTCTTCTTCATCCATTTCACCCGCAGAAAATCCCATTTTTGGTATCTCTTCATGATAAGAATCAGCAGAATAAAATTAATCGCATAGCCGATTGAAATACCCAGCAAAGTGCCTGCTATACCAAACTTGCTATGAAACACAAGGGTAAATGTGATAGCAAATACACTATTGATGAGTCCGGTTAAAATTGTGGCGGAAAAATATTTATACGAAATTAAAATTGTTGACAGCAGGCTATTCAGCAATTGAAACACAATGATAATTATACCAATATAAAGCAGGTTTGAATTTTGTTCTAGCGCTTGGGTTTCAAATTTTGAAAACAGAGAGTAAAAAAACCCGGGTGATATAAAAATTACAGTTGCCAGCAAAAGCCCAATACCTGCATACAGATAAACGAAAAAATTATAAAACTCTTGCGATGCAGTTTCGCCTTCCTGTTCCCGAAGTTTCATTCCTTCGGGTACTAGTATCAAACCATCCATTCCATTAATAATCCCGGTAAGTAACAATGCTACCGTAAATACAAAGAAATAAATATCTGTTTGGATATTCGTTCCAAAGTAATAAGCAATGATGAGGGTGTTGAGAAACCCGATTCCCTTAGCGAATACATTCAACAACGTAGAAACAACAACCCCTTTTTTATATGACTCTGATTTTATCAAGTTTTATTTAATCTTTCGCACAGTTTTATTTTCTAAAACAAACTCCTGCTTGCTTTCGGGGCAAACGGCCATATTATCTTCGTTAAATATCAATTTATGTCCAAACTCGCTCATCCAGCCGGTTTGCTTGCCGGGGTTGCCCACAATTAAAGCGTAGGCTGGTACGTCTTTGGTTACCACTGCACCTGCGCCAATAAACGCAAACTCATGTATGGTATTGCCACAAACGATGGTTGCATTGGCACCTATACTGGCACCTTTTTTTATGAGTGTTGTTCTAAATTCAGTCTTACGGCTTACGGCGCTGCGTGGGTTAACCACATTAGTGAGCACAACACTTGGACCAAGAAAAACATCATCTTCGCAAATAACGCCCTCGTAAATGCTTACATTATTTTGAACCCGCACGTTATTGCCCAGCACCACTTTAGGCGATACCACTACATTTTGCCCAAGGTTACAGTTTTTACCTATAACTGCACCAGTCATTACATGAGAGAAGTGCCAGATTTTGGTTCCTTCTCCAATCTCACAACCGTCATCAATAATTGAGCTTGGATGTACATAGTAACTCATACGCTTAATTTTACCCGGCTATCTTTTTTAAATATTCGCCGTAACCACTTTTCTCCAGTTCCTTTGCTTGCTTTAATAATTCTTCTTTGCTTATAAAGCCCATACGCCATGCAATTTCCTCTGGGCAGCCTATTTTAAGGCCCTGCCTTTTTTCAATTACCCTTACATATTCCGCAGCATCGTTCAGGCTTTCAAAAGTTCCGGTATCCAACCAGGCAAAGCCTCTGTCGAGTACGGCAACTTTTAATTTTTTTTGTTGTAGATAATGATCGTTAACAGTTGTTATCTCATATTCGCCTCTGGTACTTGGTGCAATATTTTTTGCTATCTCAACTACACTGTTATCATAAAAATACAGGCCGGGTACTGCGTAATTGCTTTTGGGCGATGCCGGTTTTTCCTCGATACTCACTGCATTTCTTTCTGCATCAAATTCCACCACACCATAGCGCTCAGGATCACTTACTGGATACGCAAAAATTACAGCGCCATTTGGATCAACGCTTTGCTGCAGCAGCTTAACGAACCCACTGCCATAAAAAATATTATCGCCCAAAACAAGGGCTACACTATCGGTGCCAATAAATTTTTCTCCAATTACAAATGCCTGTGCCAGTCCGTTCGGCACTTCCTGTTTTGCATATTCAATGGCACAGCCCCATTGGCTTCCATCGCCAAGCAATCTTTTAAACTGCTCCTGATCCTCAGGCGTAGTAATTACCAAAATTTCTTTTATACCGGCAAGCATTAAAGTGCTTAATGGGTAATAGATCATTGGCTTATCATAAACCGGCATCAGCTGTTTGCTTATTCCCTTTGTAATCGGGTAAAGCCTTGTGCCCGAGCCGCCTGCAAGTATTATTCCTTTCATGAAATTAAAATTTATACTTCGTTATATGTGCCGGATCTATCTCACCCAAATTCCAGCTTTTTTTTGTTGGCTTTCTGAAAAAATAAATAAATTTTTTCAACGCCGATGGCATGTATTTCCTGTACAATTTAACAAAACTACTTGCTGTTTCAATCTTGTCAACACCTGATTTTGCTGCATCCCAAACCACCTGATAATCGCTTTGTTGCGGCGTTTGCGAAAAAATTGCAACTTCAGCAGTTTTTTTGGCAATCATAATAATAGAAACCGGCTTGGTGTTACATATATTAATTCGGTTTTTAACTTTATCGGGATCATTAACCGAATACCAGGTTTCCTTCCTTCCTTCATTTGCAAGAGTTCCCAAAAACATGTGTTCTACTTTAAAACCATTCTCTGGCGAAAACACCCGGTATAACAATTCGGGACTAAACTGATAAAACCCATGACCCAGATAATTATTACCATTAGTTACGGTGATAAAATATCCGCCAACCTCCACCATTTCCATACAATTTTTTATGGCGGTGGGGAAATCGAAAATATGCTCCAACGTACCTGCATCAATCACCAAAGAGTATTTACACTTTAAATTTTGCGGTATTGGTTTATTTAAATCATGAACTATTGTTGCTTGCTCGTAATCAGAAAAATCAATACTATCAACTTGGGTAGCGCCCATTGCGTACAGGACTGGTTCGCTGTGATCAACTTCAAAAATAAGCTCATCAAACGGGCCTAGTTTTACATCATAATGATGGGCATGATCCATCACCAATTTTTTCGAAAAATAACAGGTTTGTCTGCCGATGGTTAATGTGCGGTCAAAACTTGCCCCCAGCTTTTTTGCAATAAACAAAGACCTTATAGCATCATTCCCAAAACCCATACTTCTACTTTATTATAATTATTTACTGTACTGTTCCTTATAGTATTTTTGATAGTCGCCGCTGGTAACATGATTCAGCCATTCGGTGTTTGCAAGATACCAATCAATGGTTTTTGATATTCCTTCTTCAAACTGTAAAGAAGGCATCCAGCCCAGTTCTTCTTTCAATTTAGTTGCATCAATGGCATAACGCATATCATGCCCGGCACGGTCAGTAACGTAAGTGATCAATTTTTCAGAGCTTCCTTTTTCTCTTTCGAGTTTTTCATCCATCTGCCTGCATAATTCTTTTACAAGGTTGATATTGGTCCATTCATTATGGCCGCCAATATTATAAGTCTCGCCAATTTTGCCGTTGTGAAAAACTACATCAATTGCTTTTACATGATCCTCTACATACAACCAATCTCTTACATTTTCGCCTTTGCCATAAATAGGCAGTGGTTTATTGTTGATGATGTTATGAATGCAAAGCGGAATCAACTTCTCAGGGAAATGAAACGGCCCGTAATTGTTACTGCAATTGCTGATTTTCACCGGCATTTTGTAGGTATGATAAAAAGCACGTACAATATGATCGGATGAAGCTTTGGAAGCCGAGTACGGACTGCGTGGATCATAAGCAGTTTCTTCTGTAAAAAACCCTTCTTCTCCCAATGATCCATATACTTCGTCTGTTGAAATGTGATAGAAAATCTTATGCTCGTAGTCGCCATTCCAAAACTCCTTAGCAGTTTGTAATAAAGCGGCCGTGCCAACGATATTGGTATTAATAAATGCCAGCGGATCGGTAATTGACCTGTCCACATGACTTTCAGCTGCACAATGCAGCACTGCAGTGAATTTATGTTCTTCAAATAATTTTCGTAAAAGTATAAGGTCGGTGATATCACCTTTTACAAACTGGTAATTGGGCTCGTTTTCTATATCTCTTAAATTCTCGAGGTTACCGGCGTAAGTGAGTTTATCAAGATTAATAATCTTGTAGCCTGCATATTTACGCACAAATAACCGGGTTAAATGTGAGCCAATAAAACCCGCCCCTCCTGTAATTAAAATAGTATGCATGTAATAAAAGCTTAAAGCGGGGCAAAAATAACCATAATTAGTTGTTTTGGAAGATATAACAAGGGAATAGAGAGCTGCTTAACGGATTTCTTATAAGCCGGCAAATGCAACATGAAAATACTGTTTAATCTCATCCACATCAAATTGGTCGGCCCTTTTGGCTGCTTTTGCAGCAAATTGGTTGCGTAAGGCTGTGTCTTCGTACATTTTTTTCATGGCGTTGGCCAATGATATTACATCTTTAACGGGAGTTAAAATGCCATACTCGCCTATCTCGTAAGTGTTTATCGCTCTGTGATGGAGGTCGGTTGCTGGCGCCAACAATTCCCTTGGACCCGAGCTGCAATCGGTAGAAATAACCGGTTTGCCGCAAGCCAGCGATTCAATTAATACATTGGGAAACCCTTCTACATTTGAACTCAACACAAAGCAATCGCTGCGGCTAACGTATTTGAATGGGTTTTTATCAAACCCACAGAAGATAATCTTATCCATCAAGCCAAGGTCACTCACTTTTTGCTTTAATTCGCCTTCCATTACACCGGCGCCAACAATCAGCAACTTACAAGGCAAGTTTTTTAAAATAAAAAAAGCCTGTATTAATAAAAGCTGGTTCTTTTCCTTTCTCAAATTTCCAACGGTAATAAAATGGAAAATATCTTTTTCAAAAACAAAATCGGGTACTTCTTCTGCATGTGATTTTATCAAATGCAGATCTATCGGATTATAAATTACCCTTACCGGTGTTTTTATTTTAAAGTTTTCTATAAGATCGGTTTGAATAGCGTAGGAGTTTGCCAAAATGAGGTCGGCACGTTTGTAAGAAAACATCACCATAAACTTTGAAAACATGCGGTAAATGGCCGAGTGACTTTCCTGCATGGTGGTTTGATGTGTGCCTTCGCACATGATTACGTGCCCACGGTAGCCCAAAAAGCTTTTCATAATGGCATTGATATAACAGGGGCGGTATAAAAAAGCAACAGAGTTATTAATGCCGTGTTTTTTACAGTACCCGTAAACTTTTCGGGAAATACCAAGAAGTTTTAAAACCCGGATGATCTTGTTCTGCAATAACGGTTGCTTAAGATCCAGCAGTTTTACTTCGGGAGGAATTGTGTAGTCAACATAGTTACTGTAAAGCGCCAGATGAATTTCAAAATCATTCTTTAAATGACTGAGCAGCAGCGATACCACCCGTTCGGCTCCCCCGGTTTGCAATGTGTTTATAAAGATGAGCAGCCTGGGCTTAGTTCCGTTCATTCGTTTTCATTTTTCAACTCTGTCAGCGCAAATATCAGTTAAATATCTGCAGTATGCTCTATAAATAATTTTTCAACCGCCGGAATTATTCGGCTAACTCCATAACGTTTTTTTGTTGTTTCTATTATTTTATGCCTTTTGAAATTTGAGCCAATGCCTTTTTTAATTGCCGTCCCAAAAGCAATGATATCATTATCGGGAACTAAAATACCATTTTCTTTATCTTTAATTATTTCAGCGATACCACCTGGTACATTAAAAGCAATAACGGGTATGCCATTTGTGCCGGCTTCCAACAGTACATTGGGAAAGCCTTCATAATAAGAGCCCAGTAAAAAAAGATCAGCATCCTGCATGCCTGCAAAAGGATCGGTTTTCTCTCCCAATAAAAAAACATTATCCTGCAAATGAAGTTCGTTAATCAGCTTTTGCAATTCCGTTTTTTTA
Source organism: Ferruginibacter sp. (assembly GCA_037969645.1). Taxonomy (GTDB): domain Bacteria; phylum Bacteroidota; class Bacteroidia; order Chitinophagales; family Chitinophagaceae; genus Ferruginibacter. The sequence continues at coordinate 9,925 of JBBKXU010000325.1, forward strand.
TTCCCATCTCCAATAATATAGTATTTAAACGGCACAGAAATCAAACCCACAGCATGTATCAGCCTTTCAACCCCTTTTTCATAAGTGAGTCTGGAAACAGTTAAAAATTTGTATTCCCTTTCCTCGTTCTTTTCTCTAGGCTGGATAAATTCAGACTGCACAGCTTCAACAGTATTATGAATTACCACAGTTTTCCCGGTAACAATTTTGTAATTGTCTATCAAATCCTGTTGCATATAGGTCGATTGACAAACAATACAATCAAAGCGATGGTAACAGTTTTTTATAAGCCAGTTATATAAAACAGGCATCTTTGCCTGTTGGCTGTTGATGCTGACAATACTTGCTTCACGGGCAATAAATTTTATGGTTGATTTAAATTGATTTTTAAAAATGCTCAGGTACAAATTCAGGTGATTGGCTGTGGAAAAAATAATATCCGGCTGAAAATTATTAACAGTTTGTTTTATGGATGACAATGAAAAAAGCACACGGTTTTTTTGCAAGTCCACAACTTCAATTGCCTGATTTGTGATGTTGTAAAATGCTTTGTCATTGTTTATAACAGCCAGGCGAACTTCAAATTTTTCAGTATTTATATTATTACATAAGGTTGATACAAACTTCTCCGATCCCCCACATTTCATTGAGGGTGTTAAGATAAGGAGCTTTATTTTTTCTGAATTTTTCAAATCCTGTTTTTTGTATCTATGTTGATAATTACCAGTAAGATTGTAACGCTCATTCTAGTAGAATTTTTGTCTGGCTTGTTTAATAATTTGAGTAAGTTCGATATTTAATTTATATTTTTTATTCAGCACAAGTAAAATAATTAGATACAAGAAAAAGCCAATTATAATCTGGAAGATTCCGTCTACTATAAAATATGTCAATCCAAAATATAGGCCGCCAGCTATTACTGTATTTATTAAAATTATAAGACCGGTATATTTCAAAAGAGCTGAATAATCAATGTACATCACCAGTTTACGACAAATAAAATACATGGTAAAAAAATTGACCAGATTTACTGCTATGATGGCGTAAGGATAGCCATAGGCACCGTATTCATTAGTGAGCAACCAAATGGCGACAATTAATAAAGCACTTAAAACCAATTGGTAAAAAAATGCCTGTTTAATGGCCTGCACTGCTATAAAGAGCCTGGTTACCATCGCATTTAGGCCAATACTAAACACAGTAACAGCCAGCAACTTCAAAAACACCGCAGCTTCCGCCACAGCAACCACATCAAAATTACTGCTCTGATAAAACAACTCTACAATAGGTGTGGCAAACACAAAACAATAAAAGCCCATGGGCACCAACAAAAACACCAGCAGCTTCGAAGTTCTCAAAAAAGTAATATTCATGCCGGCATAATCTTCCACGGCAACTTGTTCATTTAATTTTATGCCGCTAACATTGGCAAACTGAGAAGTAACTAGCGTATTAGGTATGTCTGCAATGTTTTTACCATAGTTCATTACGCTGATGATACCACTGCCAAAACCACTCAGCAAATACAGCGGAAACATGTTGCTGGCAACGTTTGTAACCTGCCCCAACTCGGCGTATAAAACATTACCCCATATTTTTTTTCTTATGCCCGATGACCGGAATTTAAAATTCCAGCCGGCAACATACCTCAGCACATAAAGTTGAATAACGAGATTAACAGCATAAGAAATTAATCCCGCCAGAAAAACACTCAACACATCATAATCGGCTTCTAAAAGAAAAATACAAATTATTGCAATGCAACTTTTAAAGCTGCTAATGATCATAGGCAGACTGAAATATTTTAAAGAAGTAAGTACATTATTAAGATAGTTGGTAAGCACATGAAAAATAAAAAAGAAAGATCCTGCCCAGAAATAATTGTGGTAGGTAATAATATCACTTTCAGAAAAACGGGAAATAAACCCAAATACCTTGGCGCCAAAAAAATACATGACAACGGTAAACAAAATGCCGATAGCTAAATAGATCAGCAAAAAGAAATTAAGAAACTCCGAAGCGGGTTTATCGCCTTTCTCCTCACGCAAGCGCATCGACTCGGGTATCAGTACTGCTGTATCGATACTGTTTACAAAACTAGAAAACAGGATCATGGCAGCGAAAACAAAAAAGTAAATATCAGTTTTAATATTACTGCCAAAGTGCCTGGCAATAACAATAGTCAGCAAAAAAAGGACACCCTTAGAGATGATGTTGAATAAAACAGAAAGGGCTGTGCCTCTTTTATAAGATTCTGATTTTATCAACCTCAAAAAATTCATTAGCCAGGAAGTTTATGAACAAATAAACCATGATTTTATATCCCTACGGGATTTTATTTGCCACAGAGGCACGGAAGCACAGAATTCAAAAGGCTGGAAACTCATTTCTCAGTGTTTCTGCGCCTCTGTGGCAATTCTTTTTTGCCGAAGGCAAAAATAACGGATCAAAAACTAAAATCAATAACCCTTCGAACGATTTACTCCTTTACCTTTGCCGCCTATGCATTACGCTTCAATTGAAAATCTGGCTAAATCGTTTGGAATAAGAACGCTTTTTAAGAATATTTCCTTTTATGTGGAAGAGGGCGATAAGATCGCCTTGGTTGCACGTAATGGTAGTGGCAAATCTACCTTACTAAAAATTATTGCCGGACTTGATACTGCCGACAGCGGTACATTTTGGGTGCATAAGGACATAAAAGTTATCATGTTACAACAGGAAACTGTTTTTGAAGAGAACAAAAGTATTTGGGACAATGTGCTCAAAATGGATAACCCGGTTGTGAAAGTGGTTAAAGAATACGAAATGTGTTTGGAGCAGGAAGCTGATAATATTGAAAAGCTTACCGACCTGATGGCTAAAGTAGATGAATTAAATGCCTGGAGTTTTGAAAGTGAGTTGCAACAGATATTGGGCAAACTAAACCTGCATCATTTAAATGAGCCGGTTAAAAACCTCAGTGGCGGCCAGCGCAAAAGAGTTGCGCTTGCACAGTCATTGATTGAAGCCCAATTACATGAAGGCAAATGCCTGTTAATATTAGATGAGCCTACCAACCATTTGGACGTACAGATGATTGAGTGGTTGGAAGATTATTTATCGGCACAAAAAGTAACCTTGTTATGTGTTACCCACGATCGATATTTTTTAGATGCAGTATGTAATGAGATACTGGAAATGGACGATGAAAAAATTTATGTATACAAAGGCGACTATGATTATTTTTTAGAACAAAAAAGTTTGCGCCAGGAAATACAAGCCAGCGAACTTCAAAAAGATAAGAATATTTTTAGAAAAGAATTAGAGTGGATGCGTAAGCAACCCAAGGCACGTACCACTAAATCAAAATCGAGGCAGGATGCTTTTACTGATATTGAAGAAAGAGTAAGTCAGCGAAAAGAGGAAACTGAAGTTAGCCTACAGGTAAAAATGACCAGGCTCGGTGGCAAGGTTTTAGAAATGAAAAAAATAAACAAGAGTTATGGTGACAAAGTAATTCTTAAAGGATTTGACTATACTTTTAAAAGAGGCGAACGAATTGGTATTGTTGGCAAGAACGGTATTGGCAAATCAACTTTTCTAAAAATTGCATTGCAACAGGAAATGCCCGACAGCGGCAAGGTTAACCACGGTGACACAGTCGTTTTCGGCAACTTTAACCAGGAAGGTTTGCAATACAAAGAAGATAAGCGTGCTATTGATTATGTAAAAGATTTTGCGGAGTTTTTTCCTTTGGCAGATGGCGGAAAAATTTCGGCCACACAGTTTATGGAGAAATTTGGCTTTGCATCTGAGCAGCAATACACGCCACTGAGTAAATTGAGTGGAGGAGAAAAGCGCCGGCTGCACTTGCTGAGTATTCTTTTTCTCAATCCTAATTTTTTAATATTAGATGAGCCTACCAACGATCTTGATCTTCAAACCTTGAGAACATTGGAAGAATTTCTATTAGACTTTCCGGGTTGTATTTTAATTGTAAGTCACGATCGTTATTTTATGGATCGTATGGTAGACCATTTGTTTGCTTTTGAAGGCGATGGCGTGATAAAAGATTTCCCGGGCAACTATACTTTATACAGGGAACATAAACTGGCAGAAGAAAAAAAGCCGTTGGCAGAAAGACAGGCTCCTGAAATTAAGACCGAACAACGTTCAACGAATAATGAGCAACCTCCCTCTGGGCAGCGCAAGCCCACATTCAAAGAAAAATACGAGTTTGAACAATTGGAAAAAGACATGCCAAAATTGCAAAAGGAAAAAAAACTATTGGAAGAAAAAATGACCATCGGCAATATGGATTATGATGAGCTACAAAAAGCCGCTGAAAAAATCGGCAGTATTGTGAAAGACCTTGACGAAAAAGAAATGCGCTGGCTGGAGTTAAGTGAGCTGATGTAACAAGTTAACCTAAAGGAATCTTCACTTGAATTTCCGTTCCTTTGTTTGGTGCAGAAGAAATAACAAAATCTCCATTCATCATACCGGTTCGCTCTTTAATTCCTAAAAGGCCAAAAGTAAGGGCGGTTTGTTTGGCGCCGGGATCGAAACCTACTCCATCATCTTGTACCGTTAATTGAACGGTATTACTTAATTGCTCAATTTTAATTTTTACTTTTTTAGCTGCAGCATGCCTGGCTATATTAGTAAGAGATTCCTGCAATATTCTAAAAAGTCCGATAGAAATATCAGGGTTAATGTTTTTATCGTCAAAACTATTCTCGAACTCAATTTCCAAAGCCATCCTGCTGTTGAATTCCGACACCTGCCATTCAAGTGCAGCATTTAAACCAAGGTCATCAATAATGCTCGGCCTTAATTCAGTAGATATGCGCCTGATGGAACTTACAGTTGCATCAACAAGCGACAGCGCATCATCAAATTTGTTTTGCACCGCTTCGTTGGTCAGGTCGGCCCTTTTCATTAACCAGGCAATATCCATTTTTAAACCGGTTAACTGTTGCCCAAGTTCATCATGTATTTCTCTGGCAATATTTTTCCTTTCATCTTCTCTTACGTTTTGCAGATGGGTACTTAATTCTCTTAATTTACCGCTATTCTCTTTCAGATCTGATTCGGCTTTTTTACGGTCTGTTATATCTCTTATAAATGCACAAAAAGATTTTTTATTTCCCTGTTCAACCGGCAGAATAGATAACTCAATCGGAAAATGTTCTTTGTTTTTATTGACAGCTGAAATTTCAATTAATTTATTTAGAATTGGCCCTTCGTTGTTTTGCAGATAATTACTCATTCCCTTATTATGAGCATCTCTGAACTTTGAAGGAATAATTGTGTCGGTTAATTTCTTTCCTATAATTTCAGTTTCGGTCCACCCGAATATCTTCTCGGCCTGCGGATTCCAGAAAGTAACTTTTGATTCAACATCTATAATTACAACAGCATCTAAAGCAGAATTAAGAATAAGCCGTTTTGATTCTTCACTTTCTTTTATACGTTGCTCCGCTTTTTTACTTTCGGTAATATCAATCATTATTCCCCTCAATTGCACGGGTTCGTCATTTTCAACAATCACACTTACGAAATCCCTCAACCATACAACGGTTCCATCTTTAGCCAACATGCGATATTCAAAATCGTGTTGTCGTTTTTCTCTGGTGCAGGTAACACAGTAATCAACAGCCCAGTTTTTATCATCGGGGTGAATATGATCGGCCCAAAACTGGTGATCTTCTATCCACTGTTCTGCCGGGTATCCCAATACATCTTCCACTTTTTTGCTGATATAAGTAAACTGAAAAGTTTCTGCATCTGCCTCCCAAACTATACCATCAATAGTATTCACCAGGGTATCTATCTTTTGGTGGGCTTGTAATATCTCCAGTTGGTATTTTTTACTGGCTGTTATATCCTGCCCAGTCCCTTTTAAACCAATAACTGTACCCTCTTCGTCTGTAATAATCTCTCCAATGCCGTGTATATATTTTATGCCGCCGTTGTTACATATAATTCTATGTTCGTAAGAAAAGCCTTCTCCTTTTTCAATGGCGTTTACAATAATTTCATCAAGTTTTTGCAAATCATCGGGGTGATATTTATTTCGATAAGCCTGATACAAAGTTTCGGCAGGTTCGCCTTCAAGTTCAAAAATCCGATACTGCTCATCAGACCATATTAACTCTCCGGCAATAAGACAATACTCCCAACTACCTATTTTAGAAATACTTTGGGCTTTATTCAGCGTTTCTTCACTTTGCTGTAACAATACAAGAGCTTCTTTCAAATCAGTAAAGTCGGTAATAGTACCAATATAACCGCTGGTTTTACCATCAGTATTAACTATCGGTACGGCTTTACCGTTGACCCATCTTATTCTGCCCTTTTTATCAACTATTCTATATTCTGAGAATGAAGGTTCTGCTGCCTTATTTCTAGTACTCCAGTTTTCCAGCAGCAACTTTTTATCTTCTGGGTAAATTATCTCCATCCATTTATCGCCCAATGCCTCTTCATAACTCAACCCAGTATATTTCATCCAGGTTTCATTAACATAGGTTGTTAATCCTTTTTCATCAGTTTCAAAAATTCCAACTGGCGCCGTTTTAGTGAGGGTTCTAAAACGTAATTCGCTTTCGGCAATTATGCTTTCGGCCTTTTTTCTAACCGTTATATCACTAAAGAAAACCGAAAGCCCTTCAGGTGAAGGATATATCAAATTTTGAAACCAGCGGTCATAAGGTTGATAGTATTCCTCCATGGTAATCATCTGCTGTTTCTCCATGGCCTCATGGTAGCTCAGATAAACCGGCTGTCCGATGTCTTCAGGAAATTCTGTCCAGATATGTTTTCCAACCAGGTATTCAGGATCCTTCCCGAGCAATTCACCCGCTTTTTTGTTTACATAAGTATAATACCAATTGCTGTCAATAGCAACAAAAGCATCAGTAACCCGTTCGTATATATTGGCTAATTTGTCTTCTGATTTCTTTCTTAAACTGATATCAACGATTGTAGTAAACCAATATAATTTTTCATCGAGTTGTATTCTTTCGGTTGAAAAAAGACAATTGACAATAGCACCATCT
>JBBKXU010000326.1:0-2650 GCA_037969645.1 Ferruginibacter sp.
TTACATGCCGAAGTATTGGAGCGTTTTAAAAAACTAAACGTAAAACCCTACAAAGGTTTTATACAACCAAAACTGGTACCGGTTATGAGTGGCGAAAAAATTACCGACGTAAAAGTTGAATACCCACAAAGCTTCTATGAGCAGATGATGGAGTATGGTAAAAAATATGCTTTCCTTCCTGTAAAGAATTAAATAATTTTTATTTTAAATGAAGCCCTTCAATGTAGATTGGAGGGCTTTTTTGTTATCAGCATTTGTACTTAGCTTAGTCGAAGTATTCAAAGCAGCGTCCACTCCTGCTATTGCATTAAAAATTAAAATTGTATATCTTGGGAGTAATTAAAAACAACCGCTTATGAATCTTGCATTGAATGATTCCATCAATTTTGAATCGATGATGACCGTATTAAAAGGAAAATTCCCGGATTATAAAATTGAGTTGAAGAAAAATCCGGTGGCCAAATTTGAGTATATCCAGGTATATAAATCAGCTTATGTGGGGCTGTGGATTCGGATCTTCCCGAAAAAAAACAGGCTGATGATCATCAAGACTATCCCTTCAACAATGGCCAGGGCATTGTTTGGTGGTTTAATTGCTATACTGATTGCTTCAGGCGCACAAGGCAGATTGCGGGATGAAGTGGCCGATGTATTGAAAAAAGAATTTAAGACTGATCTGCAATCCTAAAATAATATCTATCCAACTCGTCCTCGTCACAAACTAGGATGAGTTGGTTTTGTGACTCCGTCTCATCTCAAACATTTTAAAATAAACTCAATCCTTAAGATTCTTCTTCAACTCCATCAACTTTGCCTGGAAAGGATTTGCAGTCTCCTGTTTTTTTACATCGGGCTTCGCTATTTTGGCTTCGGGTTTATCAGCCTCTTTTTTTGCAGGACCACTTTCCTTTAGTGATAAGGCAATCCGCTTGCGGGGAATATCAACCTCCACAATAGTCACCATAACTTTTTGCCCGAGTTTTACAACTTCGTTAGGGTCGCTGATATAACGATTGGCTAAATGAGATACGTGTATTAATCCGTCCTGCTTTACGCCCACATCGGCAAAAGCACCAAAGTTGGTAATATTGGTAATGATGGCGGGTATTTTCATACCGGGTTTTAAATCGGCCATGCTGTTGATGCCATCAGCAAAACGAAATTCTTCAATGGCTTCACGGGGATCACGTCCGGGTTTTTCAAGTTCTTTTAAAATATCTGCAATAGTGAATTCACCGATTGTTTCAGTAACAAAATCTTTTGCCTTCAACAGTTTTCTTGTTTCTGCATTTTGTATAAGCTCCGGCACACTGCTGTTTACTTTTGCCGCCATGGCTTCCACCACATGGTAACTCTCGGGATGTACTGCAGAATTATCCAACGGATTTTCAGCATCATGAATTCTTAAAAACCCTGCGCTTTGTTCAAAAGCTTTTGCACCAAGCAGGGGCACTTTTTTTATTTCTTCCCGGCTTTTAAAACTCCCGTTTGTTGCCCGGTACTCCACAATATTTTTTGCAACATTAGCACTTAGTCCACTCACATAAGCAAGTAAATGTTTGCTGGCTGCATTTACATCAACACCTACAAAGTTTACACAGCTTTCTACAACTTTATCTAAAGATTCTTTTAAACGGTTTTGATTTACATCATGCTGATACTGCCCCACACCAATGCTTTTGGCATCAATCTTAACCAGTTCACTCAACGGATCTAGCAATCTGCGGCCAATACTTATAGAACCACGCACGGTAACATCTTCGTTGGGGAATTCTTCTCTTGCCACTTCGCTTGCCGAATAAATGGAGGCGCCATTCTCACTCACCATAAAAACCGAAACCGGTCTGCCAAAATCAATAGAACGTAACAATTGATCTGTTTCTTTGCTGGCTGTTCCGTTGCCATAGCCGATGGCTTCAATATTATAGGTAGCAACTAATTCTTTAATTGTTCTTGTGGCACCGCTCCAATCATTTTGAGGTGCATGCGGGTAAATAGTATTGTACTTTAAAAATCCACCGTACTCATCTAAGCAAACCACTTTACAACCCGACTTAAATCCCGGATCAACTGCCATTACCCGCTTATGGCCTAATGGCGATGCTAATAAAAGTTGACGAAGATTTTCTGCAAATACCCTGATGGCTTCTTCATCTGCTTTTAGTTTACTGGCCATACGAAACTCGGTTTCAATAGAAGGCTGCAACAAACGAACATAAGCATCATCAACAGCCATAGCAACCTGTGTAGCTGCAAGGCCCGAAGATTTTATGATTACATTTTTTAAAGATCCTTGTGCTGTTTCTTTATCTATATTAACATCCATCAAAAGAAATCCTTCTTTTTCACCACGACGTATAGCCAATATGCGGTGCGATGGACTTTTTGCCAATGCCTCTTTAAACTCAAAATAGTCACGGTATTTTTGAGCATCTTCATCATCCTTTTTACTGGTAAGCACTCTTGACGCTATCGTAGCATCAGCAGTAAATAATTTACGTACAATATTTCTTGCCTGCTCATTTTCTGCAATCCACTCGGCCATAATATCTCTTGCGCCTTGCAAGGCTTCTGCAATATCTTTTACATCTGCAGTAATAAATTTAGCTGCTTCGTCTTCCGGATTTTGATGCCCCTGTTGAAATAATAT
>JBBKXU010000327.1:0-6195 GCA_037969645.1 Ferruginibacter sp.
TTGCAGAGTCGTGTAAAGATTATGCAATTATTCTCTACACTTATACTGATGATAAAGACGTAGCCGATAATCAGCTTATAGAAAATAAGGTTTCGTTTTTGCAAAACTTCCCGGTGGTAAGCCACGACAGGGCACGCTCATTTAATTACAAAGACCCGGAAATGGTTTGCAGTGATGATAATACTGCGGGACTGGTAAAGAGAATTCAACAGCTTTTGGGTTATGGCGAGGCTTATTTGTCGCACGTAGAAATTTATGAAGTTAATGAAGATGTGGGTGAAGAATTTGAATACAGGTGGCGGCTGGTTGATGAAAGCGCTAAAATATATTTAAGCAGCAATGTAAAGTTTGCAGATGCAGACCGGACTGCCGCTATGCAGAAAGCCAAAGATGATATTGCCCGGGTGTTTATATACATAACTGAGGAAGCTCATTACAATATTAAGCAGGTTACAAAATTTGTTTTAAAACTTGTTGATAATAACGATGAAATCATTGCCACACGCAAACAAAATTTTGATACACTCGGCGATGCGGAAACAGCCAGAGATGAGATCATTGCTTTTGCCAAAGAGGTCATGCTGACAGAAAAAATATTTTTGGTTGAGCATGTTTTATTGCGACCAAGAAATATTCCGGGTGAGGCATTTCCCGAAGGAGATCCGTTGCTTAGTGTTTGTTTAGATGCCGGATGCAGCGACTGCGACGAAAGAGATCCATACTCCTTCAGAATAACCGTTGTGTTAAATGGCGAAGACGGGCTAGCCAATAAAGGAATTGAATTCAGGCGTTTTGCCGAGCAAACTATCAGGAGAGAAACACCGGCTCATTTGGGGATTAAAATATGCTGGGTAAGTAAAGAAGATTTGAAGGAGTTTGGCGATCTGTATTGTAACTGGCTTGCAGAGCTTTCCAAACCCGAGCCTGATGCGGCGGCGCTGCATACCCGGTTGATTGATTTACTAAACGTATTTACCAATTTAAATAATGTTTATCCGCAGGCAACATTGCACGACTGTATTGATGGCAATGATGATAACAGAGTGTTCCTGGGCAGCACAGCCATCATCAGTAACGAAGAGCTGGATAAACAAATTGAAAAGAAAAAAGAAAAATAAATTTTTTACGTTCCGCCCAGGGCGGATAATAAATATAATGTTATGATACCATCAGCAGCTAATTCCGACTATCCAAAATTTGTGGCCGATCAGGTGCTTACATCTGATAATCTCAACGACCTGTTTGAGTATCTTGATGAACAGGGAAGGATGACCCGTACCAATTTATTGGGTATTGGTATCGTATGCGGCTTAAAGGTAAAAACAGCGGCCAATGGCAGCAGTATTACCATAACAAAAGGTGTAGGTGTTACCAGCTCGGGCTACCTGGTATCGGTTCCGGAAATTACCTATTCAAAAAGAACTGCTGATGTTTTTGATGCGGTAAAATGTGAGTATTACAACAAGTTTGTAAACATCGGAACAAAAACACAAAAATTTGATTTGTGGGAATTAAAGCAAGAGGCAGAGGCTGAAGGTACCGTCAAACTGACAAATAATTTTCTTACTGATGGCGATAAGATTGTTTTAATTTTTGTTGAATTGCTGGAAGAGAATAATAAGAACTGCGATCCCAATTCCTGCGATGATAAAGGAATACATGTTACAGTGAATTTCAGGCCGCTGCTGATTGAGAAATCGAATGTTGCTGCGTTATTAAATGGGGCAGGGGGCGATTCAAATCCATGGCTAACGCTGCCCGAGTTAAGCATGAAGCGTTTTGATGTAAAAGCCACGCCATTATATGAGTGTCTTAACTTTTTTGAAGCCTATCAAAATATCCTGAGCAAAGATTTTCTGATTGGTACCGAAAAGAACCTGTCTGAAGCATATAGAGTTTTAAAACCTTTGTTGGTAGAAGAGTTTCCATCAAACCCATTCTCCGGACTGTCTGGCGATTTTAAATTTTTAGTTGATGGCAGTATTAGCCCTGGGCAGTTGATAGCCATGCAGTATTATTACGATCTCTTCTCCGACATTTTAATGGCTTATAACCAGTTCAGAAAAAAAGGGATTGAAGTAATCGGGATGTGTTGTCCGGATGATATTTTCCCGAGGCATTTATTGCTCGACCTGGCAAAGCCAGATACCAACGTAGAAACAAGCAGTTTCCGGCATTATTTTATCCCTTCGCCAATCTTGTGCGATCAGCAGAAAACAGTAACCCGGTTAAAAATATTATTTCGCAAACTTGTTTTGCTCACTCAGAAATTTTCGGTTCCTCCTTTTGATATTAAAGGCGCCAATAAAAAAGAGGATGCTAATATCCGTATTACGCCTTCTAAACTGAACGATGTTCCGTTCTCAACTAAATCAATACCTTATTATTACAGTATTAATAGTGCTGCAGATGCGTTATTAAAAAACTGGAGTCCGGAAAAATATATGGAAGCTAAAAGTAACCGTAACTTATCCTACCACGCAGTTAAGTATAATTTTGTTGATGATGATATTCGCCAACCATTGTTGTACGATCTGGAGCCATATAATTTTTTAAGAATTGAGGGGCATATTGGCAAACCTTATCAGCACGTTGTAAAAAATATTGCAGCTATAAGAGATAAAAACCGCTTGCCTTTTGATATTGTTGCATTGAATGCGGATGTAACTTCTGTTGCAACATTCATAAAAAACATGGGCAGACTGATGTCGACAGGCAGCGCAAATGCACAAGCGTCTCTTGAGGATTTGATGGGTATGAGCTGCAGTTTTAATGATCTGGAATTACTCTACGATTCGATCATGGCGGAGCTTACAGGTAAACTCAGCAACGAAATGAAATTCTTTTACGACCTGAAACGCTCTCCAAGCAGAAAGGGCTTGGGTGAACCAACAAGCAGAATTCCGCAGGTGCCTTTGTTAAAAAAGACTGACGCCAGTTTTAGATTTACCCCAAATACAATCGGACATGAGTTTGAATTATTTTATGCAACGATAAAAAATCAACCGTTTATTTCATTGCCGGTATTCTTTCAGGGGGCAAACCAGTCGGGCAACACAGATTTTACCGATTTTGTTTTTAAAGCAGTACTGTATTATATAGAAATGCTGTACGAGACCATAACAACGGGTTTGAGCAATTTTAATTTCTTTAATTTTTATCAGCGTTACTATACGCTTATTCAAACTGTACGTACAATAAAAATATTTGCAAAGCTTGAACTCGACCAAACACAAATAAGCGAAGAGGAGAATGATCACCTGGATGCGCTGCTGTCTATAACAGCTGATAACAGAATGGTGCAGTTGTACCTCGAATTTTTACGCCGCTTGCTGCATGTAAAAATTATGCAGCTTGCTGGTTATTATGTAAAGAGTCATCCGGGTATTCAGCATAAGGCAGGTGTGCCTATGGGCGGCACATTCATTATCGTTTATCATGAAACCGAAAAAACTGAAACTGTCGCAACCCCTGGAACACGGGTTACTAATATTCCAGGTAAAGTTCAGGTTAGAGAAGCTGCAACATTTAAAATAGCACCGGGAAGTTTACGTACCGAAATGGCCTCATCGGCTAAAATGAAAATAAAAGCAGATGCAACGCCATTGGAGCATGTAGCTTTTATGGCTGAAGATATTGGTGAAAAAGTTTTAGTAGCTAAGGAGCGTATTATAGACGGCCTTGAGAGGTCAATTAAAGTAAATAACGTAAAAGGGCGAGATATTAAGGCGGAAGCGGCGAAGGAGACTGAATCTGCCGGACCGGGTAATTTGGCGAGTGCGGTACCGGAGGTTTCCCAAACAGAAGTAGTTGCAAGAAACACAGATTCAGTAATTGGAGATTTTATTTTAGAAGCCGGTGCTTATTTAAAGAGCCGCAAATCGAATAAACTGGATGAAGTAATTGAAGATTTTGATGACGGTGTAGTAATTGCTGATTTTTATCTGCCTTATGCCTGTTTTTCCGATTGTCCCCCGGTGCAGATGATTGTGATGGGTGAAACTGAGAAGCCGAATCAACCACCTGTTGCCCGTCCGGGAGATAATATTTCGATTGTATTACCAACCAATGTTGTAACGCTTGATGGCAGTAGTTCTTCAGATCCGGATGGAGATATAAAATCTTATTTATGGGAGAAAAAATCCGGCAAAGCGGCAAATATTGAGCATCCAAAAGAAAGCAAAACTGATGTTTCCAAACTTGAAGAGGGAGATTATGTATTTACATTAACGGTAACAGATGATGACGGAGCAACAGACTCTGATGATGTAACGGTTAAAGTATCATCTGAGAGAAATCAACCGCCAAAAGCTGTAGCATTTGCAAAACCCCAAATTGCTCCGTTTGTAAACGGCGTTGCCACTGCTGATCTTTTCGCAACTGAATCAAAGGATCCCGATGGCAGCATTGTTGCATTTAGTTGGAAACTATTGCAGGGCTCATCAACAGCCGAAATTGTTGACCCTGAGAAAGAAGTTACCAAGGTGAACTTTTCGAAAGAAGGAGAATATGTTTTTGAACTTACTGTGAAAGACGATAGAGGAGCTGCAGACTCAACAAAAGTAACCGTTGTTGCAAGAGGCGTGGAAACAACGAATCAACCTCCGAGAGCAAAAGCTGCTGCAATTCCTGATAAAGTTACATTGTCGCCAAACAATGTTGCTATAATTGATCTTGATGGTAACGGATCAGTTGATCCTGATGGAACAATTGTTTCATTTAATTGGGAGCAATCTAAAGGGCCAACAGGAGGTGCCGATATAAAGAATGACAATAAAATATTCACAACAGTCCAGTTTTCACAACCCGGAAATTATCAATTTAAATTAACGGTAAAGGATAACAAGGGAGCAACTGATTCAACAGATGTACCTGTAGGCGTTTCGGCGCCAACAAGAATTGTTGCAAAAACCTGTGCTCCGCTAAATGGTATCATGGCCGATTTTGAAAACCTGTCTGGCGCAGATACAGCCAGAAACTTTAGAGCTTTTGGAACCCGGTATTCCGATTTCAGGACGATTGCTGGTTTCTTTAAAGCAATGACAGGTGCTAAAGTTGCAACCATGTCAACAAATAACCAGATAAAATTCTTCGTCGATCAAAAGATAGAATTTCAACTGCCAGATTGGATTAATAACCTGAGGCCTTTTTTAACCGAAAACAGTGCATTGAGGAATTTGGCAATACTGATGTTTAACGTGCTTACAGAACTTGCTTTTTACATTTCATGCATTCAAAAAGATGATATTGATAAAGCAGAAGTTAAGATGATAGGTGCTGAAAGAGCTGTTATAGCTGTGCTTAAGTCGGTTCAAACAACTATCTCAAACTTTACAGCAGCTCAAAGAAAAAGATTAGGCTTATTAGCTTCAGTAACAAGGGAAGAGGGAGCCAGAGTTAAGAGTAATAATGAAGACAGCATAAAAGGGAAATACGTAGCTGTGTTGAAGGAGATACTCGCCTTACTGACATAACGCAATTAAGAAATGGGGCAGGCCATAAATACCATACGTAAACAAACACTTCATTTCGAATACAATGGAAATGCGGATGGGCTTGCCTTGCAGCAAGAAGTAAGTGATTGGTGCAAGCTTACATTAATTCCCGAACTGGAACAGCAATTTGAATTATTTGCACCGAAAGATGCTTATTTAACAATTGATAAAATTGAAATTGACGCAACGGTTGACAGGAAAGACTGGCAGCAAAAGATTAAAGAGCAATTGCTTTTTAATCTTAAAGAAAAATTAAACAACTACAAATCTGTATTAGAAACTGAGGAGAAGAACGAAGTCGATGCATTTTCTAAAAAGCTAGACGAACTGGTCCTATACTATTTTGAAAAGGGATATTTCCCCTGGTGGGGTAAAGCATTATTGGCTGATGGTTTCAAAACAGTCTTGTACAATTGGATTCAGGTAGAAATGTCAGCAGTGAGAGCAAATTACATCCGTCAAAAACTGCAGCAGATGGCTTCGGCCCCGGTGATAGAAAGAATAGTAAATCAGTTGTCGGGTCATTTTTTGTTTCAGCTACTGAAAAATATTTATACAAACCAGGTTCAGTTGCTTGGTCAGATAGAGGTTTTTTTTAAGGAAATGCTGACCAAAAATATTAGTGCTGCAAAACAGCAGATAATCCGCAGAAAAACAGATACGGTACTTTTGGCAATGATGATAACAGATAGAAGCAAGG
>JBBKXU010000328.1:0-3488 GCA_037969645.1 Ferruginibacter sp.
TATCAATCCTGGTCTGATCTTCCAATGGTAACTCTTTCCGCATCGGGCAATAATCCATCTCCTCAACATTTAAAATCCTTATTAAGTTCGGATGACCCACAAAGTTTACTCCGTAAAAATCGAAGGTTTCTCTTTCCATATGATTAGCCGATTGATATAACGCAGTTGCACTAAATACGTCTGGCTTTTCAATATCAACAAATACTTTAAAACGAATTCGAACATTATCAACCAAATTATGCAGGTGATAAACCACTGCCAGTTCTTCTCCTTTTCTTTCTGGATAATGTACTGCCTGCAAATCAGTTAAAAACTGAAATCTTATTTCTGCATCATCAAATAAAAACTGAAGTACTTTTAAATTCAGGTCGGCAGGCGCTGTAAACGTGAGCATACCGTAAGGCTCCTGCCAATCGGTTAGTTGATCGGGAAATTTTTCGTTTAGTTTTTGTTGTATTGTTTCGTTTGTCATAACCCCAAATCCGCCGAGGCGGAGTAATTTGCATCTTTTAATTCGTCAAAGTATTTTACACCCAGTTTCCCCTTCAGGGGGCGGAGGGGTTTATTGTATTCCGTATCCAGCCAATAATTCTTTATACTGATCACTATGTCTTCTTCTCAATCCTTCTGCATTTACGAGGTCCTGCACTTTTAAAAACCCGTCAAGTATCGCTTCGGGTCTTGGCGGACAACCCGGCACGTACACATCAACCGGTATTACCTGATCAATGCCTTGCAAAACAGAATAGGTATCGAATATACCGCCCGAAGATGCACAGGCACCAACAGCTACAACCCAGCGTGGTTCAGCCATTTGCAAATAAACCTGTCGTAAAACCGGACCCATTTTTTTGGCGATGGTTCCCATCACCAATAATAAATCGCATTGGCGTGGAGAAAAACTCATACGCTCGGCACCAAATCTTGCCAGGTCGTAATGGCTGGCTGCAGTTGCCATAAATTCGATACCACAGCAACTGGTTGCAAATGGCAAAGGCCAAATGGAATTTTTACGGGCCATGCTCACCACTTTTTCAAAATTGGTAGCCATAAATCCTTCTCCCATATACCCTTCAGGAATACCGTCGAATTTTACGTGATTATTAAATTGTACCGGACGTGACATCTTAATTATTTAATATGATGATTTGGCGATTTGATGATGAATTCAATTTTCAAATCTCCAAATTGATTAATTTCCAAATCTTATTCCTCCCACTCCAATGCTCTTTTCTTAAATATATATACCAACCCTGTTATAAATAAGGAAACAAAAATCAATACTGCTACAAAGCCATCCCAGCCAAGTTCACGGAAGTTTACCGCGTAAGGATAAAAGAAAATCACTTCCACATCAAACAAAACAAACAATATTGCCACCAGAAAATATTTAATAGCCATAGGCTGGCGGGCATTGCCTTGTATTTCTATTCCGCTTTCAAAATTCTGTAATTTATCAGCAGTAGCCCTTTTGGGGCCAAGCCAGTTGGATAAAACTATAATAGAGGCGATTAAGCCTGCTGCAAAAAGCATTTGAAGGCCAATGGGCAGGTAATTTGCCGCACTATTTACATCGGTAGCCTGTAGTATAAAAAACTCCATATAAATTCCGCTATAATTATCGGCAAAAATAAGGCAGCACAGGCAATATTCAATAGCTAATAAAACAAAACCCCGTTATCCTTTCGGTAACGGGGTTTTTAGTATCTTTTTGTTCTTTTCTATGTTTTATTTTACCTGTACTTATTTGGGAGTAGGAGTAGCTTTTTTTGGCGCCATTTTAGCGATAGATTCCCTAAAACCTAATAACTCTTCATCGGTAGGGTCTAAAAGTAAAGCTCTATCTGTATATCCCAATGCAAGGTCTCTATCTTTCAGCTTATTGGCCGCATATATGATCAAATTCCTGTAACTTCTTTTTATCAGCGACAAAATTCTGCCTTTATCGGGATAGGCTTCGCCAATTTCTACAGCTTTAGAATAGGTATTAAAAGCAGAATCACTCACCATTAAAGTATCTATACCTGCCTGCGACCCTCCTGTATAATAATATCCAAATATATCATCAGGGTATTTTTGACTGTAAAGCTGAAACATTTCCATTGAAGCACGGTATTTAAAAGCCTGATAATAATTAATACCAGCTTTGTATATATCAGTTTTTCCCGGTTCTTTTTTCAGCAATGCTATTTTTTTGTACCAATCGCCCGCTTCAACAAACCGAGACTGACTTTCATAAATAGTAGCAATTGATTTTAAGTGACTCACTTTACCAGCTTCAGTACTGTCTAAAGCAACAGCTTTATCTATGTACGTTCCTGCCAATGCTTCGTTGCCCGGAAACTTAAGTAATACAGCTGCATAAGTAACAACGTCACGAATACCAATTTTGTCCTGCTTTTGCTTTTGAAGGTACATATCAAAGAAAGTTTTAGCTTTCAGTGAATCATTCAATTTAAACGCCGCATAGGCTACTAAACCATACAAATTGGGATATGGATTAGAACTTGCCGCAATACAGTTTTCTGCCGAAACAACTGTTTCAGTAAATAAGCCTTGAGCAAATTTCATCTGTGTATTCAAAAAACATGCATTGGTTTCATCACTTCCTTTGGCTCCCAGGTATTTATCTAAATAGGCAGCAGATTTAACTACATCTGTTTCATAAAAATACTGATGCAAAACCCAATAAACGGGCGTATAACTGGGATCCAGTGCAATCGCCTCATTATAATACTTCAGGTAAATTGCTTCCTGGCTAATGCCTTGAGACTGGTATATTCTGCCTAAGCGGAATTTTGCCCTGGCGTAACTTGCATCCATGTTTAAAGCCTCTTCGTAAGAAAGCTGTGCATCGCCACCCTTGCCCAGTTTGCGGTAAGCATCACCCAGATCGGACATTATCTTAGCGTCTTTGAACCTTCTTGTATTCGTTGCCTGCAAAAGTTTTTCAACCGCATATGCAGCATCGCCCAATTTTGAATCAAAATCGCCATTGGCAAATCCAACTGCATCCAATACATCAAGGCTGTTCTTCTTATCACTTAAGCTTATAGCTGTTTCAAAATGATTGCGGGCTTGTTGTGTTTTCCCTTCCAGTAATTCAATGTGTCCCAAGCCTGCATTTAACAATGCGCTGTTTGGATTTGCTGCCAAGCCTTTATCATAAACTGCTTTCGCACCAGCAATATCTTTGTCCTCGGTGGGTGCAATTAAAGCCTGGCCTAACCAATAAGCCGCCTCATCATCATTAGGGTTTGTCGTCAACAATTGTTGAAATACGTTTTTAGCACTGATGAATTTTTCATAGTACAAAAACTTCTTGCCATCTTCAACACTCTGTGCGTTACTGAAATTAACCGCCAGAAAACTGATCAAAAGTGTAAGTGTAAATTTTAATTTCTTCATTTTATTCGCTGTTTAAGTCTTTACAATAATATTGATTTTTCAAATACTCCTTAGTTAATTTTTATTAAATTTTTACAATT
>JBBKXU010000329.1:0-3607 GCA_037969645.1 Ferruginibacter sp.
TATTTATTTAATCAGGCAGTATGCATTTATCACCTAGAGAAACGGAAAAGCTTTTGCTTTTTCTTGCCGGCGAACTGGCCGAAAAAAGAAAAGCAAGAGGGTTAAAGCTAAATTATCCCGAAGCCATTGCACTCATTAGTTCGCAATTGCAGGAGGCTGCCCGTGATGGCAGATCCGTAGCCGACCTTATGCATTTCGGCACTACCATATTAACCCGTGAGGATGTAATGGTAGGAATTCCGGAAATGATTCATGATATACAGATTGAAGCAACTTTTCCCGACGGAACCAAACTGGTTACCGTGCACGACCCGATAAGATAAATCTTTTAAATCCCATTAAAAATAACAATATGCTACCGGGAGAATATATTATCAAATCAGGCTTCATTGCCGCCAACGAAGGAAAAAGAACCCAACCCGTTACGGTTGTAAATACCGGCGACCGACCTGTGCAAATTGGTTCGCATTTTCATTTTTTTGAAGTGAATAAACAAATGCAGTTTGAGCGGTCAAAAGCTTTTGGCATGCGGTTGAATATTGCCGCAGGCACGGCTGTTCGTTTTGAACCCGGCGAAGAAAAAGAAGTAGAACTGGTTGAATTTGGCGGTGATAAAAAAATAAATGGTTTCAATAACCTGCTGGATGGAGACATAACAGCAGCCAATAAAATAAGTGCTTTGCAAAAAGCAGCAGCAAAATATTTTAAAGATCAACTTTAAATTTCCTACATGAGTTTTCAAATAAATAAAATCAAATACGCCAATATGTACGGCCCCACCACCGGCGATAAAGTACGATTGGGAGATACCGAATTATTTATCGAAATAGAAAAGGATTTTGCCGTTTACGGCGATGAGGCAAAATTTGGCGGCGGTAAAACCATTCGGGATGGTATGGCGCAATCGGCCAGGGCAACAAGGGCCGAGGGCGTGCTGGATTTTGTAATTACAAGTGTGATGATCATTGATCATTGGGGAATTGTTAAAGCAGATATTGGTATTAAAGATGGAAAAATTGTAGGCATTGGCAAAGCCGGCAATCCCGATACCATGGACGGCATTTCACCAAACATGGTTATCGGTGCCAGTACCGAAGTACATGGTGGCGCCGGCTTGATTGCAACGGCAGGAGGTATTGATGCTCATATCCATTTTATTTGTCCGCAACAGATAGATCATGCCTTGTTCAGCGGCATCACTACAATGATTGGCGGAGGCACGGGCCCTGCAGACGGCACCAACGCAACAACGGTTACACCCGGCGCCTGGAATATTCAAAAAATGCTGGAAGCTGCCGAATCCTTCCCTATGAACCTGGGATTTTTTGGCAAGGGAAATTGTGCTGCCATAGAACCATTAGTAGAACAGATTGAAGCAGGCGCACTCGGTTTAAAAATTCACGAAGACTGGGGAAGCACACCTGCGGTAATTGACGCCTCTTTAAAAGTGGCAGATAAATACGATGTGCAGGTTGCCATACATACCGATACTTTAAATGAAGCAGGATTTTTAGAAAGTACCATTGATGCCATTGATGGAAGAGTCATTCATACCTTTCATACCGAAGGCGCAGGAGGTGGACATGCACCGGATATTATTAAAGCAGCCATGTATCCAAATATCCTGCCTTCATCCACCAATCCAACAAGACCGTTTACAGTCAATACTATTGACGAACACTTAGACATGCTGATGGTTTGTCATCACCTGGATAAAAATGTGCCGGAAGATGTTTCTTTTGCCGATTCACGCATTCGCCCTGAAACCATTGCCGCCGAAGATATTTTACAGGACATGGGTGTGTTCAGCATGATGAGCAGCGACTCACAGGCTATGGGCAGGGTGGCCGAAGTAATTACCCGAACCTGGCAAACCGCCCATAAAATGAAAATACAACGTGGTGCATTACCACAGGACAAAGGAAAGGACAATGATAATTTCCGGGTGAAAAGATATGTTGCAAAATATACTATCAATCCTGCCGTCTCACATGGTATCAGCGAATATGTTGGCTCGCTTGAAGCCGGCAAACTGGCCGATATTGTTTTATGGAAGCCGGCCATGTTTGGCGCCAAACCCGAGATGATCATCAAAGGCGGTATGATCATCGCATCACGTATGGGAGACCCAAATGCTTCTATCCCCACACCGCAGCCGGTTATATACCGCCACATGTTTGGTGCTTTTGGAAAAGCCCTGCACAAAACCTGTGTAACATTTGTTTCAAAAATTTCTATAGAAAAAAATGTTATTCAGCAATATGACCTGCAAAAAATAATACTACCGGTAAAGAACTGCCGCAATATTTCAAAGAAGGATTTGATTCATAATGATGCCACACCACAAATTGACGTGAATCCAGAAAACTATGAAGTAAAAGTAGATGGTGAAGTAATAACCTGCGAACCTTTGGCAGAGCTGCCACTGGCACAACGTTATTTTTTATTTTAAAACTGATTAGCAATTTATACAATGCTCATTCAACAAAAAAAAGGTAACATAAACCTCGTAAATACCGGCAATAAAAAAATTGACTGGCTACAACTGGAGTGGTTTGAAACCAGCAAACGCATCATGCGTAAAAAAACAAATGGGGGTACCGAATTGTCATTAAAATTCCTGAAAGAGAATGCGGAGTTGACAGCAGGCGATATTTTATTTGAAGATGAAAATACAATCATTGCTGTGGAAGTGATTCCCTGCGAATGCCTGGTAATAAAACCGAATAACATGTTTGAGATGGCTTCTGTTTGCTACGAAATTGGCAATAAGCACCTGCCCTTATTTTACGATAATGATGAACTGTTGATTCCCTTTGAAAAACCCTTATTCCATTTATTACAGGCAAAAGGTTTTTCAGTTACACAGGCAACAAGAAAATTATTACAGCCACTTAAAACAACGGTTTCGCCACATGGTAATGAACAAAGCAGTTCACTATTTTCAAGAATTATGAAACTGACTAACCATGAATAGTTCCTTACTTAAACTCCTGCATTTAACCGACCCTACCCTTCCCATCGGTGGGTTTTCGCATTCAGCGGGGCTGGAGACCTATGTGCAGCAGGGCAAAGTACATGATACAGCTACAACAAAAGATTTTGTAATGCAGATGCTCTCTAAAAATATTCATTATACCGATGCTGCATTTGTTTCGCTGGCCTTTGATGCAGCCATAGCGAATGATGCAGAAAGTATATTGGCACTGGATGAAGAATGCTCTGCAGTAAAACTTCCGGAAGAAATGCGGCAGGCAAGCAGCAAAATGGGGAAACGGTTATTAAAAATATTTCAGCCGGTACATGAAAATAAAATGGTTACTGATTATAGTGAAGCGATAAAAAAAGGGTTGGCTACGGGACACTATTGTATTGCCTTTGGAATTATAGCCGCCGCTTTAAACATTGAAAAACTTGAAGCTTTAACTGGTTTTTATTATAACGCAGTTGTGGGTTTTGTAACCAATAGCGTAAAACTGATTCCGCTTAGCCAGCAAAGCGGGCAGGAAATTTTATATGCCCTGCATGATTTGATTGACGAACTGGTTGCAGAAAACATGCATCCCGATAAAGAATTGGTTGGCTTATGCTGCAGCGGATTTGATAT
>JBBKXU010000330.1:0-3258 GCA_037969645.1 Ferruginibacter sp.
CAAAGCGGAAAAAGCAAAACAACTGATGAGTTGTTGCGGTTCTACTACATGGGTAGAGCTGATGATGAAACAATTTCCGTTCAGCAGTGAAATGGAATTGATTGATGCTGCAGTTGATACTTGGTACAATCAATGTGACGCTGCCGACTGGATGGAGTCATTTACACAGCACCCAAAAATTGGCGATGTAAAAAGTCTCACTAAAAAATTTGCGGATAAGGAACAAGCTTCGGTTGCAGCGGCAACAAAAAAAACGATTAAGGCACTTGCTAATGCCAATGCCGACTATGAGGCGAAATGCGGTTTCATTTTTATCGTTTGTGCAACCGGTAGATCGGCAACGGAAATGTTACAGGTGCTGGAAGACAGATTACAGAACAATATTGGCGAAGAACTTCATATCGCTATGGGTGAGCAAATGAAAATTACTATCCTCCGTTTTCAAAAATTAATAACAGATGGCGACTGGTTTTATTTAAAACCAAGTCAGCTTACCACACATGTGCTGGATACATCAATAGGAAAGCCGGGAAAAGATATCAGCATTCGTTTACAGATACCGGTGAACGGTGTTTGGCAAACCATTGCAGAAGGCATCACCAATGCCGATGGCAGGATTGGCGACCTGCTGCCATCACAAAAAATACTGGCTCTCGGGAATTACAAACTGGTATTTGATACCAACAGTTACTTTGCCGCTCAAAAAATAAAAGGATTTTATCCCGAAGTGGAAATACAATTTATCATCAATGATGATAGTCATTATCACGTGCCGCTGTTGATTAATCCATTTGGCTATTCCACCTACCGCGGCAGTTAATTTATTAAGATCATTAAAATAAAAAAGAGATAAGCATGAGTACTTCAATTCCGGCTACACAAAAAGAACAACTATTCAATAAACTAAAAGAGGCAAATACTTCTTTTCAACAAATTTATCCCGGCGACAGAAGCGACCGACAGCCGGTGCACACTTTATATGGTGGCGCTAATTTGTTTAAATATGATTCAGCTTCATCGCTTGGCAATAGGGCATTAGAAATTTTTGAAACCTATGCACCCGATCATACTGTTTTCGGTAACGTTTTTGATATGGATGACAAAGCCGGCTTCAGCGAAAAAATTTATAAAAAAGTAATTACCAAATTAAAATCAGAAGCCATTGAAGATTTTAGAATTGATTTTGAAGACGGCTACGGTAACAGGAGTAATGAAGAAGAAGATGAAACCGCCCGTACCACAGCATTAGAGGTAGCAAAGGGCATGGCAGAAAAAACCTTACCCCCCTTCATCGGTATACGCATAAAACCTTTTACCGAAGAGATGAAAGAAAGAGGTTTACGTACGCTGGATATTTTTGTCAGCACGTTGGTCAAAGAAACCGGTGGTAAGTTGCCCGATAATTTTATTGTGATGTTGCCTAAAGTTACTATCCCGGAGCAACCGGCAACTTTAGCTTCTTTCTTTGACATCTTGGAAACAGAATTAAAGATGGAAAAAGGAATTTTAAAGATGGAGATGATGGTGGAAACCACGCAGGCTATTATGGATATTAACGGAATTAATCCTTTATACAGATTCATTAAAGCCAGCAACGGCCGTTGCATTGCCATGCATTTTGGCACCTATGATTATACTGCCAGTTGCAGCATCACCGCCAAATATCAGGAAATGGATCACCCGGTTTGTGATTTTGCACATCACATGACTAAAGTAGCACTGGCACATACCGGTATCTGGCTGAGCGATGGTGCAACCAACACCATGCCCATTGGTCCACATAGAGGAGACAATCTGACTGAAGAACAACTAAAAGAAAATATGGATACGGTTCACAACGCCTGGAAAAAAGGGTACGATCATATCCGTCATTCATTATGGAATGGTTTTTATCAGGGCTGGGATTTAAACCCGGCACAGTTTCCCATGCGTTATGCTGCTGTATACGCTTTCTTCTTAGAAAGTTATGACGACGCAGTAGAACGTTTAAAAACATTTGTAGAAAAAGCAGCCCGTGCAACGTTAATTGGTGATGTTTTTGATGATGCTGCAACAGGACAGGGGTTATTGAATTATTTCTTGCGTGCATTAAACAGCGGCGCTATTACCGAAGAAGAAGTTTTGGTGACCGGTTTAACACTGGATGAAATTCGTGGGCGTTCCTTCAAACAGATTTTGGAAAACAGGAAAATGAAATAATGGAAGTCTGGGCTTTCATACAAAACAAATTGTCCGCATCTGTTAATGTGATGCTGCTCTACGTTTTACAAAGCGAAGGCAGTTCTCCTGGTCGACAAGGTTTTAAAATGGCAATAGCGGCTGACGGCGAATTTATTGGAACGATTGGTGGCGGTATTATGGAGCATAAGCTAGTGGAAAAAGCCAAGTCGATGTTGCTGAATGCAGAGTCTAAAGTTTTACTGCAACACCAATATCATGATAAAGAAAAAGCAAAAGACCAGTCAGGTATGATCTGCTCTGGCAGCCAGTTGAATGCATTTATTCCATTGTCAAACTCCTACAAAAAAATCATTGAAAGAATAATTGCTGCTCCGAAACAATCCATTCAGCTTTCTCTAAAAGGACTTACGATTGTTGATGAAACTGCAAACGAACTTCAGTATAAAACGAATGAGGATTGGATTTACACTGAGGCAATCAAACAACAACCGGTTATTCATATCGTTGGCGGTGGGCATGTTGGTTTAGCTTTGTCGGAGTTAATGCACTTTCTCGGCTTTTATATAAAACTCTATGACGATCGCTCTCAACTCAATACCATCGCAAATAATTCATATGCCGATGAAAGACATATTGTTGATTATGAAACCATCTCCACACTGTTTGAAAAAAATGAAAATGAATTTTTAGTAATTGCCAGCTTTGGCTATCGCACCGATAAAATTATTCTGAAGCAGCTTATGCAAAAGCCATTTTTTTATATTGGCCTTTTGGGCAGCGTCAATAAAATTGAGATGCTGATGGAAGAATTTAGAACGGAAGGAGTTTCTACAGAATCATTGAATAAAATCCACACCCCAATAGGTTTAAACATCTATAGCAAAACGGCAAAAGAAATTGCGGTGAGTATAGCTGCCGAAATTATCCTGGAAAAAAATAAGGACAAACCTACCGGACGGACGCAGGAAGGATAACAATGTTTGTATTACTCGTTTCTCTTTTATATCTTACTAACTCAACTTTGCCTTAATTTTTATTTATGAAAATGAACATAGGTGCATGGATAGGAATTGCTGG
>JBBKXU010000331.1:0-4045 GCA_037969645.1 Ferruginibacter sp.
CGGTTTATTCTTTCGGAAATCGTGCGTGTACATACGGATATTAATTTTCAAATAAACGCTAGGGCAACCGACCTGCAAAACCAGCTAACTCAATGGCGACGTCACTTGCACAAAAATCCAGAATTGGGCAACAGAGAATTTAAAACAGCTGCCTATATTGTAGAGCAATTGAAAGGCTTGGACCTTGAAATTAAAACAGGTGTGGCTAAAACAGGTGTGGTAGCCATTTTAAAAGGTGGCAAGCCGGGCCCCGTGATAGCTTTAAGGGCCGATATGGATGCCCTGCCTGTAAAAGAAAGGGTAAATATTCCTTACGCGTCAACCGATAGCGCCATGTATGCCGGGCAAAAAGTACCGGTAATGCATGCCTGCGGGCATGATGCACACGTGGCTATGTTGATTGGTACTGCCAAAGTTTTATCAGCCATGAAAAAAGATATTGCAGGTACGGTTAAATTCATTTTTCAACCTGCTGAAGAAGGGCCACCCGAAGGCGAAGAAGGCGGAGCTGCTTTAATGGTAAAAGAAGGTGTGATGGAAAATCCCAAAGTAGACGTAGTGTTTGGTATGCATATAGAATCCTGGATTCCGGCGGGAGATATACAATACAAATCGGGTTCTTTTATGGCTTCTGCCGATTTGTTTACCATTAAAGTAAAAGGCAAGTCTTCGCATGGATCGCAGCCCTGGTTGGGGGTTGACCCCATTTCCATTTCGGCGCAAATTATTGAAGGCCTACAAAATATTGTTAGCCGACAGATGGAGTTAACAAAAGCACCTGCGGTAATTACGGTAGGCAAAATAAACAGCGGCGTAAGGTTTAATATTATTCCCGAAGAAGCCTTTATGGAAGGCACCATACGTACGCTGGACAGTAAAATGCAAACCGATATTCATGAAAGAATTCGCCTGACGGCAACAAAAATTGCCGAAGCTTCAAACGCAGTAGCCGAGGTAAATTTTTATACAAAAACCTTGGTCACTTATAATACTCCCGAGCTGGCTGAAAAAATGTTACCCTCTTTACAAATGGCTGCCGGTAAAAATAATGTGCGGCCAATGGAATGGGTTACAGGTGCCGAGGATTTTAGTTATTTTGGCACCAAAGCACCCGCCTTCTTTTTTTATTTTGGCGGAATGCCTCGTGGCAATGATGCAAAAAATGCGCCGCCGCATCATACACCCGATTTTATGATTGATGACAGTATGCTTTATGTGGGCGTAAAAACTTTTTGTCAATTAGTCTTTGATTACCCTAAGGCAATGAAGAACTAAGAATTAAGAATTAAATTTACTGAGTCGGGACGCTAAAGCGGCCTGAATCATAACCAGAATAAACCAACATAAAATGAAACAATTTTTTTTATTTGTAGCCATACTTTTCTCTCTTTCATCAACTGCACAAAAAAACATGACTCCCGAACTTTTGTGGTCCCTCGGACGGGTATCGGGCCTTGGCGTATCATCCGACGGTAAATATGTTTTGTATTCTGTTTCTACACCTAATGCTGTCGAAAATAAAAGCAGCAGAAAAACATTTGCGATACCGGTAACAGGCGGAAAGCCAATGCCAGTAAGTAATGCAGATAGTATGCTGAAAAATGATAAATTATCTCCAAACGGAAACTATTTAATCGGTCATGCTGAAGTAAAAATTAAAAAAGTGACTGGTAAGGAATATTATCCCAATCTTCAAAAATCAAATGTGTACATATTTGATAACCTTAACTACCGCCATTGGGACACCTATGAAGACGGAAATTTTGACCACGTTATGTTAACAGATCTCGGCAACGGAGATGTGAAAGATTTAATGCCCGGTGAGCCATATGATTGCCCGCAAAAACCTTTTGGCGGCGATGAAGATTATGTTTGGAACCCTAACGGTAAAGAAGTAGTGTATTGTACCAAAAAGAAATACGGAACCGAATACGCCATAAGCACCAACACCGACCTGTTTTCTTATAATATCGAAACAGGCAAAACAACAAATTTAACCGAAGGCATGATGGGCTACGATATTAATCCATCTTTCAACAGCAAAGGAGAACTTGCCTGGCTAAGTATGCAAAGAGACGGATTTGAATCAGACAAGCAGGATATTTTTGTAAGCAACGGCACTACTAAAATGAACCTGACCAAATTAAGAGATGATATACATGTGGATGCGTTTAGATGGGCCGACGATGGTAAAGCAATTTATTTTATTGCAGCTGTAAATGGCACCAAACAATTATTTGAAGTAAGCTACCCCGGCAATACTAAAATGTTGCCCAGAGTTGGTCAGTTAACCAAAGGAGATTTTGATGTAAGCGGCATTATTGGCCAGTCGGGTAATACCCTGATTGTTTCAAGAACTGATATGAACCATGCAGCAGAAATTTACTCCGTTAATATTACAAACGGCAACATGGCGCAGCTAACGCATGTGAACGACGAGACTTACGCTTCAATCAGCATGAGCAAAGTTGAAAGGCGTTTTGTAAAAACTACCGATGGAAAAGACATGCTGGTTTGGGTTATCTATCCACCCAATTTTGATCCTTCAAAAAAATACCCCACACTTTTATATTGTCAGGGCGGGCCGCAATCTGCGCTTACACAGTTCTACTCTACCCGTTGGAATTTTCAGCTCATGGCGGCCAATGGTTATATTGTTGTAGCACCCTCCAGGCGTGGCATGCCGGGTTTTGGCACTAAATGGAATGAAGATATAAGCAAGGAACATGGCGGCCAGGCAATGCAAGACTACCTGAGTGCCATTGACGCATTGGGTAAAGAAAAATATGTTGACAACAGTCGCCTGGGATGCGTTGGTGCAAGCTATGGCGGATACTCCGTTTTTATGCTGGCAGGCATGCATAATAACCGATTTAAATCGTTCATCAGCCATGATGGTATTTTCGATTTTAAAAGCATGTACGGCACCACTGAAGAAATGTGGTTTGTACATTGGGATTACGGCGGCGCTTATTGGGATAAGAAAAACGTGGCAGCACAAAAATCCTACACTAAATACTCGCCCAGCAATTTTGTTGAAAAATGGAATACGCCCATATTAATTTACCAGGGAGGAAAAGATTACCGGGTACCTATTGAGCAGGGCCAGCAGGCTTTTCAGGCAGCACAGTTAAGAGGAATAAAAAGTAGATTTATTCTATTGCCCGATCAAAACCACTGGGTGTTAACCGCACAGGATGCATTGGTTTGGCAATATGAATTTTATAAATGGCTGGCTGAGACTTTGAATTAAATAAAGCAGATAAAACACGGAGCTGATTAGAGAGAATTATTTATAGATTTACCGTTTATCCTTTTTAATATCAGCACATTAAACATACTAACTTTTTTGTGTAGTATTGCATACTTTTTTACGGGTATAATATTCTTACACTATGAATTTAAACGGTAATAGGATATACGTTTTATTATTAAGCATCGTCGCATTCTTCTTAGCGACTCCCTTCGTTTTTTCACAAACAACGGTGCTTAAGGGTAGGGTTATGTATAAAGATGAAGGCAAGCCCGCGGCTTTCGTTGATGTGTCTATTACTGGCCATCAAGGCCTTGAAACGATGACGAGCTATACAGGTAACTTCTCAATACAAGTCCCCGATTCAAAAAATACAGACGTGCTTGTTATTTCAGCTGTTGGATATGAAAGCATCAGTATGCCATTGCATATTGCCGCCAAGAAATCAGAATTTACACTAAGCCCTAAAATTAAAAGTCTATCAGAAGTAACTGTTTTTAATAGCCACCAAATAATTGGTTCTATGTCTGAGTCGGTTGGTTATTACCGCAGCTGGAGACATGAGAATACCGGCGGTGAAATTGGTCGGATTTTTAAACTCCCCCATGACAAATTTGTAATAGACAAAATACGTTTTAAAGCCGGCAACCTTTGCGACACATGCTTACTAAGACTTCGCATACGTGAAGTTGTCAAGGGCGAACCTGGCGATGAAATTTTAAATGATTCGGTTTCGATAATGGTAAATAAATTGTCACTTGATAGCAAAGTGCCCGAATTTGATCTTACGCC
>JBBKXU010000332.1:0-3806 GCA_037969645.1 Ferruginibacter sp.
GCCATAGGCGCATGTAGGGAAGCCGTTTTTATTTTTGTAAACAAATGCGAATGTAAAACGGTAATATCACTAAAGCCGATGATCCATTTCGGATTTTTTTTAAATTTTTTAAAATCAAGTCCGTCAATAATACGGCCAACGCCATATCCGCCACGTCCGCAAAGAATAGCATGAATATTTTCATCATCAAGCATGGCCTGCATTTCATCTCTTCTTTCTTCATCGGTGCCACTGAAATAATTTTTCGATTTACTGCCCAGGGTTTTACCTGCCATCACTTCAAAGCCCCAGTTTTGCAAAGTTGTAATACAGGTTTGTGCTTTCTCTGCTGCCATATAACCGGCCGGGCAGGTAATGCCGATGCTGTCGCCTTTTTTTAAGTATGGAGGAATTTTTATCATAGCATTCCAATATAGGCAATAGTTTTAAAACATGGCAAAAGTTTGTTTTTTATGTTAGATTTACATGGATATGAGAAACGTCACCCGATATTTCTTTTTTCTTTTTTTAGCATTTTGTTTCTTAACAAATGCTGCCAATGCACAGGGGCCATGTTCATTACCTGGTATGACTCCTCAAACAGCTATTGCAGTTTGCGGAACAACCGTTTTCAATCAAACCAATGTAGAGGATTGTACAGGGCCTGAAGTTTCCGGAATTGGCGCCTGCGGCAGTAATAATTCATCTGATAATGCCTATTGGTACAAGTTTCATTGCTATCAGGATGGAACCTTGGGGTTCTTAATAACCCCAATTCTATTAACTGACGATTACGATTGGGAACTTTTTGATGTTACAGGAATAACAAACCTTAATCAGATATATACTAATGAACGGCTTATGGTATCGCTGAATTTGTGTGGTGCTCCAAATGGAATAACAGGTTGTTCTCCCACAGGTATAGATAGTATTAATTGTGGAGGCCCAACTAATTTATTCAACAGACTTGCTACATTGAAAGCTGGACATGATTATATGCTGATGGTGAATAAATGGACAACGTCGGGATTAGGCTACAGTCTTAGTTTTACGGGTGGTACAGCCGTAATAACAGATCCTACTGTTCCAGTTATTAATAGTGTAGCACCTGTTGATTGCAGAAGGTTATCAATTAAAGTTGTTTTTTCAAAAGATATCAAATGCAGCAGTGTAACTCCATCCGGTAGCGAATTTTCTTTTTCTCCTCCCGGTCCGGTAATTACGGGTATCGTTTCAAACTGTAGTTCGTCTGCTAATACAATAACAGAGCTAACCATTCAATTGCAAAATTCGCTGGGTACTGGCAATTACACACTCCTAGTTAATCCCGGTACCGACTTTGATACATTTACAGATGTTTGTGGAAATAATGTGGCAGATGGTTTTAGCATCCCATTTTTTATCGGCGAACCACCAGCACCGGTTATTCAATCATTTGGTTATGATGAATGCCACCGGGACCGTTTTATTGTAAATTTTGATAAACCGATTGATTGTGCTTCACTAACAGCTAATGGTTCGGAGTTTCGATTTAATCCCCCAGGACCCATTATTACCGGTATCAGTACCAATTGCGGTGCTGCTGCGTATACTTCATCTGTTACGCTTTTTTTGGCTCCTGTGCCCGTGCTTCCATTATTTCCAAATATCCTTATTTATAATGGAACAGATGGCAATACTTTGTCGGATACCTGCTCTTCATTTGTACCACAAGGGTATGGAGGTGCATTTAATGCACCGTTTCCTCCGCCGTTAATTTTAGATTCTCTGCAATATGATAAATGTCATACTACATTTGTGAAATTATTTTATAATCATCCTATATTTTGTAACAACATCAGCCCAGATGGTTCTCAATTTAAATTTATACTCCCATCAGGGGGGCCAGTAAGTGTGGTTTCTGCCAGTGCTGATCCGATAGCATGCACCCTCGGTTATACTAATAGTATTATAGTACAGTTTTCGGCACCGATAAATGCATTTGGCACATATCTTATGGGTCATGGTTTCGGGTCAAATGGCCGGTTCATTACTGACACCTGCAACTCATTGTTTCCAAATCCCTACTTTTCGCTGAATGTTATTACGCCTTTAGCCGCTTTTAACAGCCAGGTAAAATGGGGTTGTGGTATGGATACGATTGTACTTTCTCATCCTGGCGGTACTGGTGTCAATTCCTGGTTATGGAGTTTCGGTGATGGCAGCACAGCATCGGGCCAAACGGTTACTTATTCTGCTCCGGTTACTACGCCTTTTATTGATGTGCAGTTGATTGTATCAAATGGTACTTGCAGCGATACAGCAAGCCAGTCAATTGCATTGGGTAACTATTTTAAAGCAGGCTTTATAAATAATAACCCACCCGATACATTTTGTATAAATGCGCCTGTAACTTTTACCGACACTTCACAAGGAGTTTTTATTGCCGATTATTTGTGGGATTTTGGCGATATGACTCAATACAATGGTCAGGTGCCACCACCACATGCTTATACTGCTAATGGCAATTATCTGGTTAAACTTATTGTAACTGATATTTATGGTTGCAAGGATACTGCCAGTAGAAGTATCCATATAGCGCCAACACCTGCTATTGATTTTACAGGTTTAAGATCGCAATATTGCACGGGCAATGTGCTGCGGCTAACCCGGAAAATTTCGCCATACATAGTATCATATGTTTGGGATAATGGTGATGGACAAACTTTTATAAATAAAGTGAATGTTGATTTTTCATACGCTGCTGAAGGCGCTTATACCATTACACTTTCGGGTATCGATCGCTATTGCGGCTCAGCCTCGGTTAGCAAAACAGTGCCTGTGTATAAAGTGCCGGTGGTTAAACTGCCTGCCGATACCATACTTTGCCTAAATGAGCAGATGCTGATTGGCGTATCGCCAACAATTAACTACACTTATTTGTGGAGTACCGGAGCCACTACGCCAACAGTACTTACCGATATTTTTAGCGGAAACTACATTTTAACTGCCTATAATAACGGTTGCAGTGCCTTTGATGCCATGTATGTAAAAGTGTTGCCTGTCTGTTTAATTAAAGTACCCAATGCTTTTACGCCTAACAGAGATGGATTGAATGAAGAACTGAAAGCTTTAAATGCCGATTTGGCCAAAGATTTTTCCTTCAAAATATTTAACCGGGTTGGACAAATGGTTTTTGCGACCATTGATCCGCTAAGGGGTTGGGATGGTAGTTTTAAAGGACAACCTGCCGATGCCGGCACTTATGTATGGGTGCTGAACTATATAGATCCGTGGAATGGCAAACATGTAAACGAAAGAGGCAGCAGTATTTTGTTGAGATGATGATTCTACATTAGATCTCTGTCAGTCTGCATTCATTTACATGTACACCCAATGTATGTAAAACCCCACATTTTAAAGCATAATTATTTTTTTGATGCCCTACCGGGAAATCAAAACATACCGGGTAATTATATTCAGCTACTTTTTCCAAAACAATTTCCTCAACTGATTTTCCAAACGGCTCACCATCATCAATTTTGGTTTTAAATCCACCAATGATAAGGCCTTTCAGTCTTTCCAGTTTGCCGCTTCTTTTTAAATTCCAGAACATTCGATCAATACTATATAAATATTCGCCGGTATCTTCCACAAATAGAATTTTATCATTTGTATGTATATCCGAGGCACTGCCAGCCAGCGATTCAAGCGTTTTTAAATTACCTCCAACAAGTTCACCGGTTGCCAATCCTGTTTTATTTTTATCATTGGGTGTAAATAAATATTTCATCTTTTCGCCTTTTAAACATTTATTTATTGATTCGATGGTTTCTTTTTGTGTTGTT
>JBBKXU010000333.1:0-3369 GCA_037969645.1 Ferruginibacter sp.
GGTGCTTTGGCAAGATTGGCCAGATTAGCTAAATTAGCACTTGTGTTTTTGCGGAGATATTCGTAATCAATATATTCTTCCAGATCACCGTATTGTATACCTTTTTCAACACGCACATCCTGGTGCTGACGGGTATAGTTCTCATTCATCTCTGTAATACGAACGGCAGCAAAGCCACGCTGCACAAAAGGTGTATGATCGCCGCCACGTAAAAAACGATCGTTGCGGTAAACTAATACCATTTCTATATTATCAACATACCGTTCACCAACTTCCTTTACATAGCGTGCAAGCTGGCGGGATTTTCCATCATTCTCTAAACCCAGGTTGCGAATGTTAGCGGCAACTTTCTCAGTTTCATAAGCCGGAATGCCTTCACTAAAAACACGAACCTTTGTATTGTTGATGATATTGGTTTCGTTGCTGTTATTACTGCCCATTATATCATTATTCAGTATAGCTTCTATATTCCAGTTTTCTTCCTTTGCTTTTTTGCTCATGAAAGTTGAGCCCAATAAACCTTGCTCTTCACCACTCACTGCTACGAAAATTATTGTTGCCGGAAAACTTCGTTTGCTCATTATCCTTGCA
The DNA here is from genome assembly GCA_037969645.1 of Ferruginibacter sp. Classification (GTDB taxonomy): domain Bacteria; phylum Bacteroidota; class Bacteroidia; order Chitinophagales; family Chitinophagaceae; genus Ferruginibacter. The sequence goes on from JBBKXU010000333.1 coordinate 592, forward strand.
CATTCAATAACAGCTGCAGTGCCGCTGCCGTCGTCATTGGCGCCAGGAGCATCGCCAAGCCGTTCTGTAGGGCTGCTTCGCATATTATCCAGATGTCCGCTGATGATGAAAATGCGGTTATCGTTGGGGTCGGTTCCTTTTAAAGTAGCAACCACGTTTCCAAGTAACGTTGGTGCATCCACACGTCTTCCATCGGGCTGCAAAGTAGTTGTATCAATAAAGGCTGATAACCTGCCATTACTTTGTTTAGCAAACTCGTTGAACTTTACCAGAACCCAGTTACGGGCGGCACCAATACCACGTTTGGGATCGGTTTGAATGCTTAAAGTATTACGGGTGCCAAAAGCCACCATTGTTTTTATGTAGTATTTTAAAGAATCGGGAGAAACTTCATTAACCATTTTTTCTATTTCAACATCACGCTGAATGATAGTTTGGGAAAAAGCTTTACCGAACGAGAATAAAACGGCAATAAAAAGGATTGGTTTCATAAAATTTATTAAAAATAAATATACAAAGAAAGAAACGATAACCTTTATTTTTCTCCTGATATTACCAGCGCACTGCTTTCGAAATTTACAAAAGCATCCGGGTATTTTTGCTGTATTAAATCAAATACTTCAAGTTTGATTTTCAATTTCATGTTTTCGTCTGCATTATTGAGGGCAGCAACAAACGGAGCAGCAACTTCTGTCATCATATCCCAATACACTTCAGGCGTTCCTGTATTCAGCCTTCCGTTAACCTCGGTTTCCGTAATATTTGTAAAACCAGCCTGCTTTAACAGGTTTGCCATCAATCCGGGGGCTGCACAACGGAACATTCCGGGAGCACCCGCAGGGGGCGGTGGCAGCTGCATATTTTTGTTGATAGTTCCTCCAAGTACCGTTACCCAAAAATTATTTTCGGGAAGATTCCATACTGAAGTGGAAATTTTTCCGCCGGGTTTCAAAACTCGGGCCATTTCATTGGCGGCAAGTTGCATATCGGGGAAAAACATGAACCCAAAGCGGCAGCTGACAGCATCAAAACTATTGTCGGGAAAACTGAGTTCAGTAACATCACAAATCATCGTTTCAAAATTACTGAGACCTCTTGCTGCAGCATGTTCGGTGGCAACTCCCAACATGCCTTCGGAAAGATCTGTGCTTACAACTTTTCCCGTTTTCAGCATGGCGGCAATCGTAAGTCCGGGTTCTCCGGTTCCGGCAGCAATATCAAGTACCATTTCATCACCCTTGATCTTAAGAGAACGGATGATCTCATCACCCATTGGTTTTAGAAAATTCATGGTAAGTTCATCCCATTTTTTCCAGCCAGGAGAAAACCTGTTCCATGATTCTTTTTGTTGCTGACGTATTTGTTCAAATTCGGTGTTCATGTTGTTTGGGTTTAATTTTCCAGTACAGGTAAAGTACAAATTTTATTAACGGGGTTTTTATTTTTTGCAGAACCTGCGGACTATCTCGTAGAGGAATTGAAGAAAGAAAATAGCAGAAAAACAGCTGTGGGTACTGAAGCCAGCCAGTTTGCCAATCCGTGGGGGTAATTGACAGGTTTTTTTTGAGGAGAAATACGGGCTTTATGATCTTAAGGGCTCATTAAAATCAAAGAGGCCTGTAAATTACAGGCCTCTTTAGCAAAATATGTTTTTCAGGTTAATCTACTTTACGTCCACTCATCACCCGCTTATTAACCTGGTATTTATCCTGTGCAGTTTTCTGTATCATCAGTTTAGGGCGCTCGCCATCAAAACGCATATAGTAAAGTTCGCCATCATAGACAATCTTACCCACCTGCACAACGTTTGGGTTGTAGGTGTTATAACTGTTCTTCCATTCATCAGCAAAAAGGCTGTAAACCGTATTGGAAGAGGATTTATCCGGTACACTGAATCTGATATTACGGTTATCGCCGTTCTCAAAAGATATCTCTAACACATTGTTGAGTGCCATGGTGCAAACACCTTGCGTGCCGGCTCTTAAAACAACGATATTTACATATTTGCCATTCTCAAATACAACTTTACCAGCGTTCACTTTTGCATCTCTTGCTGCCAATTCCCTCTTAAGCTCAAGATCTTTATCTATATAAAACTGTAATTTTTCTACAGGGATAGCTCGTTCCTCTACTCTTTTACGGGTATCTGCGGTAAAATATGATTTTTGCGAAACGCCGCAGGAAGACAACGCAACAATTACAATTACTGACAGGGCATTGATTAGTTTCATAAGATTTATTTAGTGGATGTAAAAATAGTGTACTTGTGAGCTGACAAAAGTTAATGGTATTTTAAAGTCTCCTAAGTTGTTATATTTAAGGAGGAATTAACAAATAATACAACAAGGCTTTTTGTATATGAAAAACCTGCCTTAGTCATCTAAAAAAATTACTTTTGCAACCAACACAGTTAACTAATAAACGATAAAAAGATATTATGAGCCAAGGACCAGTTTCAAATTTTATAGAACATCATTACAGGCATTTTAACGCAGCGGCTTTAATGGATGCTGCTAAAGGATACGTTACACATTTAGACGAAGGTGGTAAAATGATGATTACCCTGGCAGGTGCCATGAGTACGGCAGAACTGGGTTTAAGTTTAGCTGAAATGATTCGCCAGGATAAAGTAAGCATCATCAGTTGTACTGGTGCCAATCTGGAAGAAGATGTTATGAATCTGGTGGCGCATAGCCATTATAAAAGAGTACCAAACTACAGAGACCTGTCTCCGCAGGATGAATGGGATCTTTTAGAGAATCATTATAACCGCGTAAC
>JBBKXU010000334.1:0-12347 GCA_037969645.1 Ferruginibacter sp.
ATTTCTTTCTGTACGTAAACTCAAACCAGGCATTGATAATTCCAAAGAGATGTTTACGATCAGATGATGAAAAATCAAAACTGACAAGTCTTTTTGCTCAACATGTTTCTTTTGAAGCAGAAACAGGTTCTTTGGTCGGTAGCTGAGCTTAATATCCGAGAATCGCTACCTAACATAGACAATGAACCTACAAACGCCCTTACTGGCACAGGTATTGAGTGCACTGGCATCTAATTTCAACCAACTCTAAATTTAAGTTTTAAACCAATGCAAATCCTTCTTCAGTTTTCCTAAAATAGATATTCAAAAGAACATACCAGCACAGCAAGTACTCCCACAATTTTATTTAACCACATTTGTGGAAAATTTTAACTTCTTTTATCCACTGTCTTTTCCGAAATTCATTTAAAATAAAATTGAAGCTTGGAAGAAAATAAAGAAATAACGGCCCTGTTGCATTTAATTGATGATCCTGATGAGGAAGTGTATGGTACGGTAAGTGAAAAGATTGTTTCGTTTGGCAAAGACATTATTCCTAACCTGGAGAGTCTATGGGAAAACACCAGCAATGAAGAGATACAAGAAAGAATTGAGCTGCTTATACACCGCCTGCATTTTCGAGACCTTACAGATGATTTTACCGAATGGGCAGCAAAAGATGCAGACCTGATGGAAGGCGCTTTGTTGGTGGCACGCTATCATTATCCCGATATGGATACCACATTCATTTATCAGGAAATTGAAAAACTGCGCCGTAATACCTGGCTGGAACTGAATAACTACCTTACGCCCATTGAACAGATAAATATTGTTACCAGTATTTTTTATAACTATTACAAACAAAAAGGTATTGAGTTTGCCTATAATAATCCCGATGATTATTTAATTAATAAAACACTCGAAAGCAAAAAAGGCAATGCCCTAAGCAATGGCATCATTTATATTGCCCTCTGCGAATTACTTGATTTACCGGTAAAAGCGGTTAATATTCCCCGCCAGTTTATACTGGCTTATTGCGATCCGCAGCACGATCTGTTGAACCCGGTTGGCCATGCCTCAGAAAAAATAAATTTCTTTATTGATCCTTTAAATGGCCAAATGTACAGCCATCAGGATGTGGAAGCTTACTTTAAACGCATTTCAGTGCCGCCTGTGCCATCTTATTTCCGCAAGTTGAATAACCGGCGCATTATTCAGTATTTACTGGAAGAGTTAAGCAAGTGTTTTGATAACGACCGCAACCGATACAAAATGGAGGAGCTGCTCCTTCTTGCAAATTTATTAGACCAATGATCTATCATGTAGTTACGGCAGCAAACTGGCAAAAAGCCTTACAGCAGGGCTTTTACGAAGCTCCTTCGTTAGCGTTGGAAGGTTTTATACACACGAGTAAAGCTGAGCAGGTAAAGGGCGTTTTAGAGCGCTATTACGCCGGACAAAGCAATTTGTTGTTGCTTCATATTGATGAATCAAAATTAACCGCACCGTTAAAGTTTGAACTGGCTCCTTCGGTTAATGAAGAGTTTCCACACATTTACGGCAGGTTGAATGTAGATGCTGTTGTTAAAACAGAAAAGCTATGATCAGTTGGGAAGATTTTGAAAAGATCGATATCCGTACGGGTACAATCCTCGAAGTAAATGATTTTCCTGGTGCCAGAAAACCTTCTTACCAATTACAAATAGATTTTGGTGAATTGGGAATCAAAAAATCATCTGCACAAATAACAGCGCATTATACCAAAGAAGAATTGGTAGGTAAACAGGTTATAGCAGTTGTGAATTTTCCTGAAAAGCAAATAGCAAATTTTTTCAGCGAATGCCTGGTATTAGGTGTGTATGACGAGAATAACGAAGTGGTTTTGCTGCAACCTTCCTTATCAGTTAAAAACGGAAGTAAGATCGGGTAAGCATTTGCCTGGAAGGTTTTTACTACTCACCAAACTTCTCAAAATACTGCCCTAACTTCTTAAAGTTATTTTTATTGAGGCTGAAGTAATTGTTACGACCCTGTTTACGGCAATCAATAAGGTTACTATCGGCCAGCAATTTTATATGATGTGAACAGGTAGGTTGTGATAAACCCGTGAACCCTACCACATCGCAGCACCTGATCTCTCCTTTTTTTGAAATCTCATTTAATATAGACATGCGGTATGGATCTGCCACGGCCGACATAGCTTTTTCGTAAAATTTCATTTCATTCTTCATACTTTCCGCTTGGGTAACTTGTTCAAAGAAATCATATTTTGGGCAAAGAGACAAAAGAAATTCTTGTAAATTGGGAATCAGAAATGAACATCGAAATTGTATATTATCAATCGCCGCTTGGCGTGCTTGAAATAAGAAGCACGGGCAGTGCTATTTCTGATGTTTTGTTTGTCAACTCATGGAAGGGTGCTAAAATTAATGAGACTGATATCAGCTTTATAAAACCAAAAACGCCGGCAATAAAAACCTGTATTAAACAATTAGGTGAATATTTTGCAGGCGCAAGAACTGAATTTAATATGCACACATTGCAGGTTGGTACCGAGTTTCAGCAAACAGTATGGGCCGAGTTATGCAATATTCCTTATGGTCGCACCATCAGCTATTTAGAGTTAAGCAAGCGCATCGGAAATGTTAAAGCTATACGGGCTGTTGGTACAGCAAACGGCAATAACAGTATTTCAATTATTGTACCCTGTCACCGTGTTATTGGCAGCAATGGCGACTTGATTGGTTATGGTGGTGACCTTTGGCGTAAAAAATGGTTACTGGAGCATGAAGGGAAAGTTGCAAACGGCGTACAGACTTTATTTTAAATCCACACTACCAAACGAAAGCGGCAACAATGCGTTCGCTTTTTCAATAATTATAACTTTTCCATCAAGGCCGCTTAATATAAGGCGTATAGGCTGTTTAACCCTTTCCTCATATTCCACCAGGCTTTGCCTGCACATACCACATGGCGAAATGGGATGACTGCTCTGGCCAGTAGTATTATCATAACTTATAGCCATGGTATCAATGGCAATGTTTGGATAAAGCGAGGCTGCCGACGCCAGCAAACCTCTTTCGGCACATATACCTACCGGGTACGAAGCGTTTTCCTGGTTGGTACCGGCAACAATTTCCCCATTGGCCAGTTTGGCAACGGCACCAACATTAAAGTTTGAATACGGCGCATAAGCCGATGCGGTTATTTCTCTTGCTTCATTCAGCAACCAGGCATCCTTTTCATTAAGTTCATCAATGGAATCATAAACGTCGTACGAAAACTGGTAAGCTTCTTTATTCATAAAATATTTTAAATTCAGACAAAAAGTCCTCTCTGCATTGCTGCAGAGAGGACCCATCCGTGATTTAAAGTTAAATCTAAATATCTTAATTACACAAATTAATTGATCCAGCGGAACAAACGTTTCCACCTTGGGCCATTCTCATAACTAAACCAAATCAGCGATGCTTTGCCCACCACATGATCTTCGGGTACAAAACCCCAGTAACGGCTGTCAAGCGAGTTATGGCGATTATCTCCCATCAGCCAGTAATAATCCATCTTAAATGTATAACTGGTTGCTTCCTTATCATTAATGAAATACTTGCCTCCCCTTTCTTCAAATTTATTTTCTTCATACACTTCAATACAGCGTTGGTAGCGTATCACATTATCGGGTGTTAACTGTATGCTGGCACCTTTCTTAGGTACCCACACGGAGCCGTAATTATCTACCGTCCAGCTGGTATTGCTTGCATAGTATGGATAAAGCTCTTTATACGGATATTCAATATTGGTAGTTGTTACGATATAATCAGAAATCCGATAATTAGAATCGGTAGGTAATTTTAAATTCTTTCGTTCCTCATTAGTGATATTTACCTTGTATAGTAAATTTCCTTCCGGCTTAAAATCGCCTTGCATAGTTCGCACATTAACGCCCATGTCGCTCAACATCTCCTCGTTTAAATAAATTCCGGTTGGTACCTGCATCAGATAATAGCGTTCAGATTGCGGAAAATAATCCTCGGCCTTTCCGTTTACAAATAGTTTGCCATTGACGATCTTAATTGAATCGCCGGCAATACCCACACAACGTTTAATAAAATTCTCTCTTTTATCAACAGGCCGCGTAATAATAAAATTACTGTAATCCTGCCAAACCCTTTCCCTGCCAAGGCCTCTTACTGCTTCATAATAAGTTCTTTGCGAACCAAACTGTTGTTGTCCGTCCACCACAGGATCATTAATCAGCGTATCATTTACCGGAAAATTAAAGACCACGGCATCATTTCTTTTTACAGGACTGGCAAACCAGCGGGTATAAGGTATATGAATCCACTCAACATATGACTTTACATTTAGTATTGGAATGGTATGATGCACAAAGGGCATTGCAATGGGTGTATTGGGTATTCTTGGCCCGTAGGTTGATTTACTTACAAACAGAAAATCATTTACCAGCAATGTTTTTTCCATTGATGGTGTAGGGATAGTATAAGCCTCAAAAACAAAAGTGCGTATTAATGTAGCAGCCACTACAGCAAAAGCTGCAGCGTCAATCCACTCACGGCCACCCGATTTTTTATAGTTTTTTACTACAGCAACGCCCGCAAAACGCTCGTTCTTTGAATACCCTAGATAAGGAAAATAAAACAGCGGGAAGAAAACAGCAGCAGCATGATGCCAGATTCCAAAACGACCAAAATGTTCTACAAATTTTATACAGATCCACATGGTAACAAATTGGCCGGCAACAGGTATAAACTGTAAAAAGAACCAGTATTTAGGCAGTTCCATTTTTTGAACCATGCACCAGGTATTGTAGAACGGAACCAAAGCTTTCCAGGGTTCAATACCAGCTTTTTTAAACATGCCAAACATTCCAATATGCCAACCGATTGTGCCAATAATAAAAACGATCCAACCTATACTCATGCGTTAATTTTTAATAGTGCCAAAAATACCATAATTAACGGTTTCACAATGTTTTCGGTAAATAATGTTTGGAAATGTTTAACAGAATAAACTCAATTCTGATGCAAAGCAGCATTAATGCAGTCGCTTACTTCGGCAGCCCGGTTCATAATCATAAGATGCCCGCCTTTTTTGATAGTGAAAGTTGCTTTGATATTTTTGATAGGGAACATAAAGTCTTTATCGCCATGAATATGACAGATATCGGGATGCTGCCAATCGTTTTTCCAGTTGATTGCCTGATTAACGGCCCAATTAGTATAAGGCAAATCTACATCTCGTCTAAAACCGGCCACCAGTGCTTTTTCCTCATCAGATGTAACACCAAGCATTTTGTTTTGTATCGGTTGAGTAAGTCTGGAAGACTTTAGCGGTACAATTTTATTAAGCCGTAAACTGGCAACCGTCCTCATCCAAAAAGGCAATTCTTTAGAGGATTTAATACTTGATATCAGAATTATTTTCTTTACCGGTATCTGTTTGGCAATTTCGGTACAAACCATTCCACCAAATGAAAGGCCCATCAATATTGGGTTCTCTTCTTTAATGCCTGCCCTCATCCGTTCGGCGTAGTGTTGTATAGTTTCATCTGCATCAGGCAGCAGCCATTGAATTACCCGAAGATGAAAGCCATCTATTTTTAATTTCGAAAAAGTCCTTTCATCCGCCCCCAATCCGCTTATGCAATAAATAGTTTTCATAACCATGTCCCCTAAAGGGGAACTTTATTTGTTACCGAATTTTTTTAATAAATCCTGCAAACTGAACTCCTGTTTTTATGCAGTGACACTGATGGAATTACTTTCTTGGCAAAACATAGTTTTCAACATCTTCCAGGGTGATGGTCTTTCCTGCTAAGATTATCAGCCTTTCAACCACATTCCTTAATTCACGGATATTACCTGTCCAGTTATAATTTTTTAGGGCATCCATCGCCTTTGCATCTATCTCTTTTTTGGGCTGCCCGTATTCTGCAGCAACAATTGCCATAAAATGATTTACCAGTTCCGGTACATCATCCCTGCGTTCGTTCAACGAAGGCACATGAATAATAATTACGCCCAGGCGGTGATAGAGATCGAGCCTGAAATTTTTCTCATCCACTTCCTTAAGCAAATCTTTATTTGTTGCAGCAATCACTCTCACATCCACGGTAATATCTTTTTCGGCCCCTACCCTGGTTATTTTACCTTCTTGTAAAGCTCTTAAAACTTTAGCCTGCGCATTCAGGCTCATGTCGCCAATTTCATCAAGAAACAAAGTACCGCCGTTAGCTGTTTCAAATTTACCAATGCGTTGCTTTACGGCAGAAGTAAAAGAACCTTTCTCATGACCAAATAACTCACTCTCAATTAACTCTCCGGGTATGGCAGCACAATTCACTTCAACCATGGGGCCGTTATTGCGGCTGCTTTTTTCATGAATCCAACGAGCCACCAGTTCTTTGCCCACACCATTCTCTCCCGTTATCAAAACACGGGCATCCGTAGGAGCTACTTTTTCAATCGTGTCTTTAATTTTATTGATGGGGCCGCTGTTGCCAACCATCTCTAAAGCCTTTCCTACCTTTCGTTTCAGCACTTTAGTTTCGGTAACAAGGCTTTGCTTATCTAATGCGTTACGCAGCGTAATCAGCAGGCGGTTTAAATCGGGTGGTTTGCTTATATAATCAAAAGCGCCTTTTTTTACCGCCTCCACAGCTGTATCAACATTACCATGTCCACTAATCATAATCACCGGCACATCCGGATCCGACAGTTTTGATTTTTCTAAAAATTCAATCCCATCCATCTTAGGCATTTTAATATCGCAAAGCACTACATCGTAAGTTTTTTCGGTAAACTTCTTTAAACCTTCTTCTCCATCAGCTGCTTCATCAATTTTATAGCCTTCGTAACTCAATATTTCCGTAAGGGTTTTCCTGATAGATTTTTCATCGTCAATTATTAAAATATTAGCCATAATTCTTTAAATTTTATATCGAAGTAAAAACTTTCAACTTCAGCAGTCGTATTCAAAAATAACGAATAAAAAATGCAGTTGTTAGATACAACTGCATTCCCTGCATATTTTATGCCGTTTTAAAATATGCTAATTCTTAAGCTTGGTAGTAAGCTCATCTAAAAACCCATCATAGGTTTTTAAAATACGCCCAAATGCCGAAAACTGTTCATCTGCGCTGAATGGAGTGCCCGACCTGCCTGAGTTTTCCGACACAAATTTAATCTTGTACGAAAGCGGCTCTTCAGTTGCCTGTTTTACTATAACCCGCATGCGTACAGTGTTAGCTTTAAAGGTAACACCAATCCAGGAAGTACGCAGGTAACCCGACTTTTCGTCATTCATTTCCAGCACATCAAATTTACCCAGGATAGTTTGAACTATTATTTTCCATGCCTCTTCCTTAGTTCTATCTGTTTTTACATTTAAAACCAGTTCTTTGTTGGCAATGTCCGATTGTATGGATGAAGTATAAGATTCATCGGGCTGCATTTTAAAATAATCCGATTTTGGTGGCGCACCCTGTCCTTTTCTTTTACAATAAGTGCGGGACTCGGGTACATACCCTTCTTCCTTTACTTCAACAGTCAAACATTCATTGTATGGCACAGAAAGCTGTAAAGAACCAGCACCCATGGCAACGCCATTCACATAAATTTTAGCAGTTTGGGGAGTTGAAGTAATAGCAATAGACGCAGGACTCAAAGCTTCATCAGGCTTCAGTTGTATATAATCTACTTTTGGAGGATCGTCATAGCCTCTTTTATTACAGTAAGTTCTTACTTCACTAAGGTACCCTTCTTCTTTTACTTCCACGGTAACACAGTTTTTCTTGCCTACGCCAACAGTATAGGCACCGGTTCCCCTCAGGCGGCCATCTACATATATTTTGGCAGTGGCAGGTGAAGTAGTAACATTAACTTTTTGAGCTGAAGCAATTTTGTTAAAACCAAAAACAATGACCACACTGAGTGCCATTGTTTTAATGACTGATTTTTTAATCATAAGCTTAGGTTTTGGGTTGTTGGGTAAAAGTTAGTTTCGTTTAGCTCCTAAATATAAAATTATTTATCCGAAAGTATAACTTGTATTGTTTATTTTTTTGGCAAAACAACCCTTTTGTATGGGTTAATACACCTATTTAAGAATTGAAGTGAGAAATTGATTTTTTACTATATATAAGGCATGGGCGAAGAGTAGGAACCAGTTCCCTTATTTCGCATAAAAATCGCCTGTACCCTGCCTGATGATAATAATCAGCGTGCATTTAAGAATAAAAAATGCAGTTGTTTACAAACAACTGCATTTCCTGTATATTTTATGCCGTTTTAAAATAGGCTAATTTTTAAGCTTGGTAGTGAGTTCATCTAAAAAACCATCATACGTTTTTAATATTCTGCCAAAAGCTGTGAACCGTTCATCAGCACTAAAAGCAGTACCTGATTTTCCGGAACTCTCAGAAACAAATTTGATCTTATATGCCAACGGATCCTCATTTGCTTGTTTTACAATAACCCGCATGCGCACCGTATTAGCTTTAAATGTTACCCCTATCCATGATGTACGTAAATAACCTGCATTTTCATCGTTCATTTCCAATACGTCAAATTTACCCAGAATAGTTTGTACTACTATTTTCCACGCATCTTCTTTAGTACGATCCGGCCTTACACTTAACGCCAGTTCTTTATTGGCTATATCAGATTGAATTGAAGACGAGTAAGATTCATCTACCTGCATTTTAAAATAATCAGATTTCGGAGGGTCATTCTGACCTTTCTTTTTGCAATAAGTTCTTGACTCAGAAATGTATCCTTGCTCTTTTACTTCAACTGTATAACACTCATTTAAAGGCACATTGAGTTGATATGAGCCAGTTCCCATATTAACACCATTTACCGATATTTTCGCAGTTTGAGGTGTTGTCGTAATAGCTACTGAAGCTGGATTTAGACTCTCGTCCGGCTTTAATGCAATTAATACAGCGTCTGGAGCACGTTCATGTCCTCTCTTTTTGCAATAAGTTCTTACATCACTTAAAAAACCTTCTTTTTTAACCTCAATTGTCACACATTTTTTTTTCGGTATTCCAATAGTATAGGATCCCGTTCCTCTCAATCTACCATCAATATATATTTTAGCGGTACTTGGCGAAGTAGTAATTGCAACTCGTTGAGACATTGCTTCTTGGGAAAATCCAACCAAAAAGACAAGGTATAACAAAGCATTTTTAATGAAATAATTTTTAAACATAAGCTTAGGTTTTAGGGTTATAAATAATTAGTGCGGTTGTCTCTAATATAGAGATAATAATTCGAAATTAAAACTCAGGCTTTTTCTAGCTACTTAATAATCACCCGTTTAATAGGGTCTATTCACCCATTATAAAAGAAAAAGCATATAAATACAACTAAATATTACCGTTAGACGGTGCATCTTTTTGCAATGCTCCTGCCATCTTAAATTTTCTTTAACAATTACCACTTGTGGATTGCCTGTTGCTTTGCATCATTCATGGTATGGAAAAATGCAATCTGTTTCTTGTATACGCCCTGCTGCAAACCTTATTAATCAATTGCAACTATAGTTTTGAAAAAAAAATAAATGCTAATGACTTTCTAAATAGCACCCCCGTTTCATTTCCAAAAAACATTGGCGAAATCCCTGCTCCAGTAGGATTTGAGAGAAAACCACAAGAGGATAATTCATTTGCCAAATTTTTAAATAGTATTGAACTAAAAGAAAACAAAACAGTTTACTTGTATAACGGCCAACCAAAACTTAACCAATCTGCTCAATACGCTGTGCTTGAAATTTCGTTACCAAATAAAGATTTGCAGCAATGTGCCGATGCGGTAATGCGGTTAAGGGCCGAATACCTTTTTGCACAAAAACTATTTGATCAGATTGTTTTTTACGACTATGATAAAAATCCTTACAAATTTTCGGCGCCGTTTACAAGAGAGCATTTTAAAACTTACCTGAACCGTGTTTTTGGCATGTGTGGTTCGGCTTCTTTATCAAAACAGTTAAAACCAGTTGCTGATTTTGCCGATGTACAGCCCGGCGATGTGATTATCCGTGGCGGTTTCCCCGGCCACGCAGTGATTGTGATGGATGTTGCCGTAAATCCGTCCGGCGAAAAAATTTACATGTTGGCACAGAGCTATATGCCTGCACAGGATATTCATGTACTTAAAAATCCGGCAGATGACAAAATATCGCCTTGGTACTGGGTAAATGATGATAATTTTATTGTAACGCCTGAATATACGTTCACTAAAATAGAATTAAAAAGATGGTAAACAAAAAGCCATCCGCAAACTAGCAGATGGCTTTTTTAGTCGGGATGGCTACTTCCAGTTCGAACCTGATTTTGAAAGATTTAAAGCAGATTTTAGAGTATTAATCCTAATAACCATAATTACACAATTAAGTTTTTTGAAAAAAACTTAAAACGCTTCAGTCAAATAATTTTACTATGTCAAGTATTTGATTTTAATGGTAAATAGAAGTATGCTTGGGATTATGCTTATTTTATGGAAATCTGTCCTGTTGGGGAGCCGATTCTGGTTTGTCAGATAGTTTCCCCAATAAGCCATTACTTTATTTTTTACCAGGTTGAATTCATGATTCATTTGTAACGCCCGTAACTCAGGATCATTATCTTTCATCACGCTCAATAATTAAAAAAAAATGTTGATACACTTGCATAAATATGATTTTTATACTTTATATTAGTGAATCCATTCTACCCTTAAGCAATTTTTCATGTGACTGAGGGACGGCAGCGCCTTGTTTAGCAGTTAGATTAGTTCACCACTCAATTGTTATGTATGCAATCTGCAACACTTAAGCCATTACTCCACCGTAACCAGGAATGCATTGGCATTTATTTTTTTAACAGTACTGTTTTAAATAATGCCATACAAAAACAGGCCGGCGCCCGCTGGAGTAAAACACAAAAATGCTGGTATATACCCCAGCAAAAGCAAAATTATGATAAACTTGTAAAAGCCCTGGAAGGCAAGGCGGTTATTGACTATTCAGCCCTTTCGCAATACCTGAAGGCAAAAAAAGCGGGTAATTTTCAGTCAGCAGCCAGCCTTCTGCCTGTTAAAAAAGCAGTGGCAGATCCTGAAGCCCTGCATAGAAAACCAGCAGCTACTGAAGGCCGACAACATATCATCGTTTATAAAGGGAGCCGGATAAGCGCTGTAAACGCCCATGTAATACCCAACATGGAGGCGCATTTAAAATTAAAGGCTTACAGTGCATCTACGATGCGTACTTATTTAGGTGAGATGAAACAATTACTGGGCCTGTTGAAAGACATACCTGCCGATGATCTGGAAACGGTACATTTAAAAAGGTATTTATTGTTTTGTCACGAAAAACTGCATTTAACAGAAAATAGCCTGCATAGCCGTATGAATGCTATGAAATATTATTATGAGCAGGTATTGGGCAAAGAAAAATTATTTTGGGAAATACCGAGGCCAAAAAAACAATTGCAGTTACCTCATTTTTTTAACCAGGATGAAATTACTGCCATTTTGAATTCGGTAGATAATGTAAAGCACAAAACCATGCTAATGCTGGCCTACAGCTCGGGTTTGCGAGTGAGTGAAGTGGTAAGCATTCGAACCAAAAATATTGACAGCAGCCGCATGTGTATTTTAATAAAGCAGGCAAAGGGTAAAAAAGACAGGATAGTAAAGCTGAGCCCTGTTTTACTGATCATGCTGCGTGAGTACTGGGGTAAGTATAAACCGGCACGGGACGGTGTATTATTTGAGGGGCAGTATGCGGGTGAGCCATACAGTACCCGTAGCCTGCAAATGGTGTTAGCGGCTGCCAAGCAAAAAGCCGGTGTTTTAAAGCCCGGCAGCATACATGCTTTAAGGCATAGTTTTGCCACGCATTTGCTGGATAAGGGAACCGATGTAACAATGATCATGAAATTACTGGGACATAATGATATTAAAACAACCCTGCGTTATTTGCATGTAACAAACCGGGATATGTTACAAATAATAAGTCCGCTGGATGATTTAAAGCTTGATTAGGGGGTTGTATTGACGAAAGTTTTGATAAGGCCAAAAACTTTCGCATTTTTTTCCAACATGTTGATTATAATGCGGTTAAAAAAATAGTAAATTTAGGTGGGAGGTGAAAACTTTCGCCTATTTATGAGTTAGCCACCATTTTTGAGAGACAGTTCCAAATGAAATAAATTTCGCAAAATCTCGATGCCAGAAAATAAAACTAGAGAGCTAATTATCCCTCCTGTCATAGGACTCATTATAGCGTTTATTTTGTTATACATTTTCACAGAAATTGTAAATACATTTATTTATCCTAGCGATGGGGACGATGTATTTCAT
>JBBKXU010000335.1:0-29482 GCA_037969645.1 Ferruginibacter sp.
ACTCATCAGTTGCTTTGCTTTTTCGGTTTTGCTTAATTTATTAAATGCTTTAATAGTCATAATAAACTTTTATACTTTTTATTTATTTACTTCAGTAATGCTCCCTGTTCTATCCAACAACGGATGATATCTCTTTCTTTTTCTGTCATACCGGTTTTATTATTCTGCGGCATTGTCTTAGTAGCTACTACCCTTTGCATAATCAGGTCTTTCTTAAAAATGATATCATTCGGAGTATCATATACAACGCCGTTTGGTGGCGCTTTATAAATATCATCAGTTGGTTTGGATGAATGACAACTGATACATCTTTCCTGAATAATCTGATGCACTTCACTGAATTCAATTTTTGTATTGCAGGCACCGGGATCTTTTGGCGGCGCAGAAATAAATGCTCCTGCCAATAAAATAATTACAGACACAGGCATCACCCAAACTGATAATTGTCCTTTTTCCCTGAGGTTAAGATAATGTTTTACGCCAGCAGTTCCTAAAGAAATGATAATCAGAATAAGCCATGGATTTTCGTAACCAAAAGTGGTGGGAAAATGATTACTGATCATCACAAATAAAACAGGCAGCGTAAAATAATTGTTGTGTATAGAACGGTTCAATGCATTTTTTCCCAACTGCGGATTCAATGGCAATCCTTCACGGGCTGCTTTTACCATCGCCTTCTGTGCAGGTATGATGACAAAGAAAACATTGGCTACCATGATACTACCAATCATAGCACCAAAATGTATGTATGCGGCCCGTCCGGTAAAAATTTGTGCATAGAAATAGGCAAAGCCAACAAGCACAGCAAATCCCGTTAGGGTAAACCAGGTCGGTTTTTTAATGAGCGGAGATTTACAAAGCAGGTCATACAAAATCCAGGCAACAACAAATGAGCCTACACCGATAGAGATGGCTACAAGCGGCGTGATGTCTGCAATATTTTTGTCGATGAGTAAAGCCGAAGCATTAAAATAATACACTACAAACATTAAGCAGAAACCAGATAACCAAGTAAAATACGCTTCGTATTTAAACCAGTGCAAATGTTTAGGAATTGTTTTAGGTGCTGTTTTGTATTTTTCGAGGTAATAAAATCCGCCACCATGAATGGCCCAAAGATTACCGGCTAGTTCATCACGTACGTCTTTTGTACGATTCAACGCATTTTCTAAAAACACAAAATAAAAGGAAGCTCCAATCCAGGCAATGCCGAAAGTGATATGCATGAGACGGATAACGATATTCAGCCATTCCATCAAATGCCCTTCCCACAGCGTGCCTTGTACATATATATATAAGGCAGCCACCAATGCAACGCAAACAAGTATTATGGCAGTGTAAACAAAGGTTTGGGAAGATGAAATCTCTTCTTTTTTCTTCTCCACATCAAGGCCCGCTTCATCATCAGCTTCGTACTCTTTAGCAAGCGAACGCAGGTAATAGGTCATGACGGTAAGCATAACCAAAACAAACCCCAGTACCCACAATAAAATTATTCCAAGCATTAATTATCCTTTTTTCTTACCAAATAAACGCAGACGACTAATGCCGCCATCGGGGAAAATATTCAAACGCACATGTGTTACTCCTGGTAAAGAGTTTATTTCATTCATAAATTCATGTTCATAATCAGCACTTAATTTTTGCTGAGACATTAATGATTGCCATTCAACTTTATCATGTAATACTTCTTCATCATTTCCGGCAACACATGCTTCAATTGAACATCTATCAGGATAGTTACCTTTGAAATGACAGGTATCAACAACAGCACGGTTAATAGTGCCGGGTGTTGCCAGTTTTAAAATAACCCAATCAATGTTACCAGGAGTACGGTTACGTTTGGTTTCCCAGCCATCACCCATATTAATACCACGGCCCGGCATAATTAAATTACTCATGGCGCTAAAGAACATATCGTTGCAGGCAATGGCTTTGCCTCCGTTAATAGCTGCGGCTAAATCTATTTCCTCATCAACTCCAACAGCATCCCAGTTTTTAAATACTTCTCCGTATACTCTTAATCTTGCCAGACCGCCGTCAGGATAAATATGAAGACGGATATGGGTAACGATCTCTTCGCTGTTGCATTCATAAAAATTCTGTGACCCTGCATCTAAGTGCGACATGGGCAGGATTTCTTTCCATGCCACATTCTCCCAATCTTTTACCGGATCGGCATCAATTAAATAAACAGCTTCAATAGATGCATGAGGAGGATGATTGCCAAGGAAAAAATTTGTATCGATATCAAACCCCGTTATTTTACCGGGCGTAGCTAACTGTATAATTGCCCAATCGTGGCCTAGCGAACGTTTGCGCCTGCTTTCCCAACCGTCCATCCATTTACCATGGTCGGTATATTTATCTGCAATAAAAATCCCCCTTGTTGGTTTGATGAGATTTTCTTTTTCTGCAAAAAAATCATCTGTAGCAAATAAAATTTTACCGCCAAGCCTTTCTGCAGCTAGGTCGGTGAGTTGCGTAAATGCCGGTGATTCTTTAATTATTTCTTTTACTTTCTCAAAAGCCATTGTCCTTTATTTTTTAGTACGATTTTCTTATCTTGATAAACTGTATCTCCATTCACTATTGTTTGCTGCACAATTCCAAACAATTGCTGCCCGTTATATGGACTGCAGTCATACCGATGTAAAATATCTTTTGGTTTCACTTCAAATTGCTCTTGGGGATTCCATATCACAATATCGGCATCGTACCCAACCGCCAGTTTTCCCTTCCGGTTTCCAATCTGTAAAAATGCAGCCGGATGTTCTGTAAGCAAAGGAATGAATTTTTCAATGGAAATGGTTCCTTTCATGGCCGTCCATGCAGCAGGTAATAAAAACTGCAGCCCTGCAATACCACCCCATGCTTTTTGCAGGTTGCCGCTTTCCAATTCCTTTATATCCGGAGGCGCCGGGGAATGATCCGTTGCGATGAAATCGAGCACGCCCGTTTTCAAAGCTTCTTTCAATTGTACATTATTTTCTCTTTCCCGTATAGGTGGCGCACATTTATACAAACAGTTTGAATCGGGAATATCTTCGGCATTAAAATAAATATAGTGGGCACAGGTTTCGGCAGTTAGCGACAAGCCTTCTTTTTTTGCATTATCAATCTTTTCCAAAGCTTCAGCCGACGATACATGCACAATATGTGTCTTACAATTATGTTTGCGAGAAAGTTCTATCATTAGGTCAACTGCATCGTTTTCCCACCGCTTTGGGCGGCTGGCTAAATAATAACGATAGCTGTTTGGGAAATCTGAAAACTGATTTTCAATCTTCTTATCTGTTAACTCGCAATGCGCCAACAACGGCAACCCATATTTTGCTATTATGGGCATAGCGGCATCTATTTCGTTTTCAGTCACATTAGGAAACTCATCAATGCCCGAATGCGTAAGAAAACACTTTACGCCCAACACACCAGCCTTCATCAACCCTTCTAATTCACTTTGATTTCCAGGAATCAATCCTCCATAAAAACCAACGTTCACGTGCAGCTTATCTTTTGAAGCAGCTATTTTTTCATCAAATGCATTTACGGTTGTTGTAACCGGATTTGCATTCAATGGCATGTCAACAATTGTGGTGATACCGCCAGCAGCGGCGGCCTGTGTAGCTGTTTCAAAACCTTCCCAATCTGTTCTTCCAGGTTCGTTAATATGTACATGGGCATCAATAACACCGGGCATTATAATATTGTCGCCTACATCTTCTGCCCCATCAACTTTATGTAGATGAATTTCTGTGATGACAGCTTCTGTAATACAAATAGTTGCTGGCTGCAGTTTTCCTTCAAGCCAGCACCGGTTGCTGTATATCAATTTTTTATTGTTCATCGTGTGTATATAAACCCATCAATACTTTTTCGGGAGTTATGGGGGCATGGTATGCAATAGTTGATGTAGGATTAAATGCCAATACCGCATTGCGGATGGCGAAGTAAGCGCCAATGCCATACATCAACGGAGGCTCACCCACCGCTTTTGATTTTAAAATAGCCAAATCGTTACCGTCGGTGTTTAAAAATTTCACATCCAGTATTTTTGGTACTGAATAGATGTCCGGAATCTTATAGGTTGACAAGGCGTTTGACAACAGTTTCCCTTCTTCATTATAAATAATTTCCTCCATCGTCATCCAGCCAATCCCTTGAACAATGCCGCCTTCGCATTGGCCCAGGTCAACAGCCTGGTTCATACTACTGCCGAAATCGTGTACTACTTTTACAGCATCAATTTCGTAAGTGCCCCGTAAGCAATCTACTGTTACCATGGTTAATGCAGTGCCATAAACATGGTAAGCAAAGGGGTGTCCTTTCTCAATTGTTTTATCAAAGTTGATGATGGGTGTTGCGTAATGTCCTTTTGCACTCAGGTTTATTCTTTTCATAAAAGCCTGCTGAATCAAATTCTTCCAATTGAAGATAGATGCTTCATCATTGATGTACACTACTTCATTTTTTAGTTCAATATCTGCGTCCTCATCACCCGTTAAATCCGTTTTAATAAAATCAAACAATCTTTTTTTGATTTGATTGCAGGCATCTTGCAAGGCCTTGCCATTCAGATCAGCGGTAGAACTGGCTGCAGATGGTGAAGTGTTCGCTACTCTTGTAGTATTTGTAGTCTCCAGTTTTATTTTTTCTGGCGACAAGCCAAAACATATAGCAGCTACTTGTAACATTTTTGAATTTACGCCCTGTCCCATTTCAACAGCACCGGTACTTATACCTACTGTTCCATCTGAATACACGTGTACCAATGCCCTTGCTTGATTCATCATGGTATTGGTAAAAGAGATACCAAAACAAATGGGCATCAGCGATAATCCTTTTTTTAAAAAATCATTTTGTTGATTGAATTTTTCAATTTCCTTTTTTGTTGATTCGACTTCATACAATTCCATCACTTCATCCCAGCAACTTTTCGACTGGCACTCTTTTACGACCTGTCCATAAGGAAGTTCATCGCCATTATCCATCATATTTTTCCGCTGGATAATATCGGCAGAAATTTTTAAATCCTTTGCCGCATGATCGATCGCCGACTCTATTACAAACATGCCTTGTGGCCCGCCAAAACCACGGAAAGCTGTGTTTGGTGGCAGATTGGTTTTACAGGAATGAGCGGTTACTTTAACATTCGGAACAAAATAACTATTAGTTGCATGAAATAAAGTTCTCTCTAAAATTGCTGGTGAAAGATCTGCCGCTGCCCCGCCGTTCTGATAGAAGGTAGCTTCGTAAGCGACAATCTTTAACTCTTCATCCAGTCCGATTTTAAAATCACTGCTGTAAGGATTTCTCTTTCCGGTCATCCTCATATCCTCCATGCGATGAGGGATTGCTTTGGCAGGACGTTTTAATATCCAAGCAACCATTGCTGCATAGGCGCCCCATGCCGATGCCTGATCTTCTTTGCCGCCAAAACCGCCACCAAGGCGGGGTACATCAACTTCCACTTTATTCATGCCTACACCAAGAACTCTTGCTACAGTACGTTGCACTTGGGTTGGCCCCTGTGTAGATGAAAATATTTTTACACTGTCATGCTCTGTTGGATAAGCATAAGCTCCCTGGGTTTCTAAATAGAGTTGCTCCTGTCCGCCAGATTCTGCCTGCCCTTCAAAAATATATTTACAGTTTTTGAAAGCATCATTAATAT
This sequence comes from Ferruginibacter sp., assembly GCA_037969645.1. Lineage (GTDB taxonomy): Bacteria > Bacteroidota > Bacteroidia > Chitinophagales > Chitinophagaceae > Ferruginibacter. The sequence goes on from JBBKXU010000335.1 coordinate 5,675, forward strand.
CACCCACCACAAATTTTCTGGAAGCTGATAATAGTTTTCCCTGCTCAAATGCTATTCTTGGGTCGGTTATGATGGGCAAAGGGTCAATTTCAATTTTAATTTTCTCAAAAGCTTCTTCGGCAGCTTCTTCATTCTCGGCCACAATCAATAAAATAGGTTGACCCCTGAAATGCACTTCATCATCCGCCAGCAAAGGTTCGTCTTGTATGATGCCACCAATCTGATTTTCACCCGGAATATCTTTGTAAGAAAATATTTTTACGACCCCCTCCATCTGCTCTGCTTCTGAAAAATCAATACGCTTTATCTTCCCATGTGCAACCGGTGAGTCAAACACTTTTACAAACAACATCCCTTCCATAACCGGAATATCATCAACATAAATTGATTCCCCAGTTACATGCCCGGCAGCATCAATATTACCTATCTGGCCTGCCACATCTTCTGCAGTTTCAGGTGAATTATCCTTTATGGTACTTGATTTTTGCAATTATATCCCTATAAGTTTTTTTACAGAAGTAATTTCGTTTTTAAAATGAGCCAGAAAAAGTTGTCTCAATAATAATCTTTTATAGTCTGCTGTACCTCTGGCATCGCTGATGGGTGCTATTTCTGTATTCATTATTGTTATTGCTTCTTTCAAAACTTCAGCATCAATTCTTTTACCTCTTAAGAAAGAAGTTGTTTCTTTTAGGTATTTAGGAAAGGGCGCCACACCTCCTGCTGAAATATGAACGTCTTCAATTTTTCCATCACCTGATTGTATAAGTAAACAGGCTGAATTTACACTCGCAATATCCAAGTGTGTACGTTTGCTTACTTTTTCAAAATTGAAATTGTTGTTTTGTGGAGGAGTGAATACAATAGCCTCAATAATCTCGTCCGCAGCTTTATCAATATGTTTGTAGCCTTTATAAAAATCTTTGAGTTTTATGGCTCTTGTTGCTCCATCTTTATTCAATAAAATATCACTATCCAACGCCAGAAAGAAAATACTCATATCGCCAATTGGCGATGCGTTCACCAGGTTACCCGCCATGGTAGCCATGTTGCGTATGGGTGTGGACGAAATAAGTTTAATGTATTTTTTTAATTCAGGAAAAAAGCCCTGTATCAGCTTTGATTCGGCAAAAGCTGTTACAGTAACTGCTGCACCTATATGGCATTGGCCACTTACTAATTTTATTTCCTGCAAATGACCTGCGTCAAACACATGCACCACATCTGATTTTTTTACTGATAATGCTTTTTGAACAATAAGATCGGTACCGCCGCCCAATACCAATTTCTGAACTATGGGCTTGATTGTATCAGCTTCCTTATTTATTTTTTCCCTTAAACTTTTAAGTCTGCTTGTTATTTCTAAAAAATAATCCGGAATAAATTCTTTATCTACCAGCCACTGTACAGTTTCCTGTTCAGGCTTATCATTCATTTTTTCTGATAAAATTGCTACTGCCCTTTCAATAGATTTATAACCTGTGCAGCGGCAGATATTCCCATCAATGGCCGCAATAGCATCATCATAATTTTTTGCAGTATCATTCAATACATATCCGGTAAGAGACATCACAAAACCAATGGTACAAAATCCGCATTGGGTTCCGTCGGTATCCACCAGGGTTTGTTGAACGGGTGAAAGTTGATCGCTGTTAATCCCTTCTACTGATAATATATGTTTGCCATGTGCATTACCCAGCGGCATCAAACAACTCGTCATAGAGCGATAAATCAGTTTACCTTTTTCAAAATCACCAACAAGGATTGTACAAGCTCCACAATCACCTTCTCTGCAGCCAATCTTTGTACCCACCAGTCTTTTATAATAACGAATATAATCCAGCACCGTGCTGCCGCTTGCCTGCTCAGCTTTTACCAATTGATTATTTAAAATAAATTCAATCATTAATAATCTGTTTTGATGCTACTCTCACTCCACTTTTTAAACGCTTCCAATGCTTCTTCTCTCAATATCTGTTGGGTAAACAATTTCCTTTCGTTGATTGGCCTGGCTATTTCTTCATAGATAAATTGGTCATCAAAGTTTATGGCTGTTGCATCTTCTTTTGAATTGGCATAAAAAAGTCTGGCGGGCCTTGCCCAGTAGATAGCGCCAAGACACATGGGGCACGGTTCGCAGCTGGTATAAATATCGCAATCATCCAGTTGAAAACTGTTTAATGCAGCGCAGGCATTCCTGATTGCCATTACTTCGGCATGTGCTGTAGGATCATTGTTTGTTGTAACCTGGTTTACGCCACGTGCAATTATTTTTCCATCTTTAACCACCACTGCACCAAATGGGCCGCCTTTACCTTCCTCCACATTATTGATGGAAAGCCTGATGGCTTCCTTCATAAATTCTGAAACATCTTTACTCATGTATGTATATTTATTTGCACAGCGCACCGCAATATCGGCAAAACAGCCAGTCAGCAATCATTTAGCAACGATAAAAATAACAAATTGAATCTATGCTGACAAATAACATGGCGGTTTTACTTATCGTTGTAACTAACAGAGCTTGATAATTCAGTTTGCTATATTTGTATTAATGAACAACGGCTATTCTTATTTATCAAAAGAACAACGGTTGAATGCCATTCAACGACTTACAGCTTTGTGGGCTTTTACCGAAAGCGGCCTCGGAGGTATTATGCATGCTTTGCAAATTCCGTTTACCGGATTGCTGGTTGGCGGCATGGCAGTGATTATGATTAGCTACATTGCCGATTTGTCTGAGCATAATTATTACCAGATTCTGAAAAGTGCCGTTATTGTATTGATCGTAAAAGCAATGGTTAGTCCCTATACACCATTTCCTGCCTATATCGCTGTTTCGTTTCAGGCATTACTAGGTTACGGTCTCTTCAGTTTGTTAGGCGTAAATTTTTTAAGCATTGTAATTTTAAGTACTGTAGCAATGCTAGAGTCAGCTATTCAAAAATTACTTGTACTCACTTTAATATTTGGCGAATCACTTTGGAAAGCAATGGATAGCATGCTGTCATTGCTAGCCAGCCAGTTCGGCAACATCATTTCGAAGGGAAGTTATTGGGTAATTGGCATTTATCTGGCTATCTATGCCGTTGGCGGATTTTTAATTGCCTGGCTGGCATTTCGTACTATTAAAATTTTAAAAACTGAGTCTTCGACATTTATTTTAGATACAACTGCTGTATCCATTTTTCATGAATCTGATAAAAATAAAAAGAGTAAAGGAAAATCTAAATACAGAAAGCTTTGGTTCTTAATTATGCTGATGTTAGTCATATCGGCAGTACTGTTTTTATTTGCTTCTGATTACAAACAGGGTTGGGTAGCTGTCGCTAAAACAGTGATCTGGACACTATCGGCTATTTTAATATGGTTCATGCTGATTGGACCCTTTCTTACAAAGGTTATTCAAAAAATATTACAAAAGAAAGAAAGTAAATACAATGATGAAGTATTGAAAGTCTTGTCTTTTTTGCCGGTATTGCGACAGTTAACCGCTTTGGCATGGCAGCAAAGTAAATTATACCGTGGCTTAAAAAGATGGTATTTTTTCTTTGCGGCGTTAATACACGCAACGCTCACCTATTCAGAATCTGTCTCTAAAAATAATCCTGCATGAGTATCTATATTTTTTCGAGGCCAATACATAGCGGTAAAACAACTAAGTTACAGCATTGGTGTAACCAACAAAAAAATATCGCAGGGATATTAATGCCTGATATTAACGGTTGCAGAAAAATTCTTGACCTGAGTACATACACTGTTTTTGATATTGAGTGTACCGATGCTGCAGTTACAAAAGAATCACTGACTACAATTGGAAGGTTTCAGTTTTATACTAAAGCTTTCGAGAAAGCAAATTCCATTATACTAAACGCTTTAAAACAAAGTCCTAATTGGTTAATTATTGATGAGGCAGGCAAACTTGAGCTTGATGAAAAAGGGTTCTATTCCGCCGTAGTAAAGGCTATTGAGTTTTATAACAAACCCCATTCTACAGGCCATTTGTTGTTAACAGTTCGTGATAGTTTAGTTGAGGAATTTATTTCATTTTTTGGTTTAGAGGGTTGCAGAATTATTTCCCGATTAGAAGATACTGAGTAATTATTTGGCAAAAAAAATCCCCGCAAATTCGGGGAGAAAAATATAATTTAATTTCGTTTACTCATGCATTAGTAAAATTGGCACTTTGCTTTGATAAGACAAAGCTTTGGTACGGCTGCTCTTTAACATCTTAGCTATAAAAGAGTGGTTCTTTTGAATAGCAATAATCAAATCAATATTTCTGCTCTCGGCAAAAAGATTAATGGCTTCGTCTACATCAAATAACCGCATGAAATAAAACTCAGGTTTATAGTCTGCAAACATTTTATTCATTTCTTGTTTCTCTTTTTCATAATTCTCTGTAAGCGATATATAATGCTCTTCATTTACATTTACAATGTGCAATTGAGGTTTGAACGCATCTAGGAAGCCCTTGATTTGGGATGAAGGAGTTGATTCTGCCGTATTCTGGAAATCAGAAGTAAGCATAACATGTTTTACCGGAGCAAAAGGAGCTTTCTCAGGAACTATTAATACTGGGCAAACTTTTCTTTCTGCCATTTTTAAAGTATTGCTTCCGAAAAGCACCTGGGCAATTGCCGAGCGGCCGGTGATACCCATAATAACCAAGTCAGCTTTACGATGCCGTGCAGCTTTCTCAAGCCCATCTACAAAATCACTTTCTTCATGAGCAAGTACTTCCATTTTCACAATATGTTCATCCATTAATTTAACCTTCAGTTGCTCTAGCATTTCGTTAGACTTGGCAGCTTCAGATGCCTTGCTGTAACTGTGGTATAAAACCATAGTTACACCGTAATGGCCGGTTAATAACTGGGCTGCGTATTTTGCTGCGTGCAATGAGGTTTCGGAAAAATCGACCGGAACGATAACTGTATTCATAATAGTAAAGCTTTAATACTTGATAGTTCGCAAAATTACGCTTTTTACAGTTAATATTGGTCTTAAATCTCTGCTATTGATCAAATATTCCGGTAGATTTACCCATAAACTTAAATGTCTGATTATCTATCTTTGCCGCTATGGCTCAAAAAAAACTAGAACGATTTGCCGCTATAAAAACCTTCCCCAATGTGCTGGAATACCCGGAAAACATGAAGGGAAAATGGGGTTATTTTTTTACAAATAACAATCCGTTGATATTGGAACTGGCCTGCGGACGGGGTGAATATACGGTTGGTATGGCCAAGCTGTTTCCTCTGCAAAATTTTATTGGTGTAGATGTAAAAGGCAACCGAATGTTTATTGGTGCCAAGAAATGCCTGGCAGATGAATTGACCAACGCTGGTTTTCTACGCACTCAAATTGAAAAGCTTGCCGACTATTTTGCTAAGGACGAAGTTGACGAAATTTGGATTACATTTCCAGACCCGCAATTGCGTGTTTCAAAGGCGAAAAAAAGATTAACGCATCCGCGTTTTTTGAGATTGTATCATCAGATTTTGAAATCGGGTGGGTATATTCATCTAAAAACAGATTCTCCCGACTTATATAATTTTACAAAAAAAGTTGCTGAACTATATGATTTGATTATTGTTGAAGATTTGGATAATATATATGCGGAGGAAGAAATAAGGGAAGAGTTAAAAATTAAAACACATTACGAAAGTCTCGACATTGCTCAAAGCAAAAAAATTCATTACCTCAAATTTATGTTGCCGTTAACCCTAAAAGATATTGATGAGCAACTTCAAGAAATATTAGTACATGAAGCAAAACTGGATTGAAGGTGTAGATTATTACTACAATGAACAGGGTTTTATTGTGCTTACTGCCAAATATCACCTTGAACGTGGGCATTGTTGCGGAAATGGATGTAAACATTGTCCTTATGAATATATTAATGTTCCGGAACCAAAACGAAGCAGCCTCCTTAAAAGCCTCGACGGAGGAGCTTTAGATCCAAAAAATTAATTGTACCTTTTCTGCAATGAAAAAACCGGTAAAAAAAACTGCTAGAGAAGAAAAGCCGAAAAGCATTGTAAAGGAATATAGTTTTTTTGCCGATGTGTATGATGTAGTGCGGCAGATACCAAAGGGAAAAGTGACTTCTTACGGCGCCATAGCTACTTACTTGGGCACCAAACTAAGTGCCCGTATGGTGGGCTGGGCAATGAATGCGGCTCATACGACTAAACCAAAAGTGCCTGCACAGCGGGTTGTAAACCGTAACGGGATGCTTACTGGCAAGCATCATTTTTCTACTCCAACAGCTATGGAGGAATTATTGAAGAAAGATGGCGTTGAAGTTAAACAAGACACGGTAGTTGATTTTAAAAAACGATATTGGGACCCAACAGAAGCGTTGGCTTTATAACTTTAAACTACAAAGTCATTCTATATAAAACAGCTTAGAGACTTTTATAAAATTTTAATTCATGAGCAACACTTTAATTACCGGCACTGTCAGCTTTGTTAATCATGAAAAAAAATATGTGATTATTGAATACGAACAAGGCGGAAAGAAAAAAGTTGTGAACGGACCTGTTGATGAAAAAGCACTCAAAAAGAAGCGTGTCTTTCATATTGGTGACACAGTGAGTTTTAAAGTTGGCCTGTCTGGTCGTGGCGACAGAATGGTGGCTTCAAATATCGAATACCTTTATAACACGGCTTTAGATGTACTAATCAATAAAGCTAAAACAGAGAATAATTTTATTGGATATTTGAAAGAAGTTGATGGCAAAATTTTTGTAAAAGAGATTGACAGCTACCTGTTTTTTCCAGTGCCGCAATCGCCATGGCAAATAAAACCTACCGAAGCCGAATTAAATGAAGCAGTAACCTTTGCTTTAGAAAACACCGAGAAGAAAGAAAAAATAACAGCTAAGCTGTATAACAATAAATACATTCCTGAGTTTTATACTGCTGTAAAACTTAACAAGACCGATAGTGCGATAGAAGCGGAAGTTTACAAAGTATCTCCACACGGTATTTACCTAAATCTTGTAGCTGATAAAATTCAAGTGAAGTTGCCTTTTAAAGAAGGCATAAAAGTTAAAGACAAGGTGTCGGTGAAGATTGTTTATTTAAGCCCCTATAAAATTATTGTTGAGGAACTATAGTTCGTTCAGTTCGGTATTGCTTAAATTAAGTTGCTGCGCTATGCGGTCTTTTACCGGCATCAGCAGGGCATAATACAAAGTTACAACCAGGCTTAAAGCCAGGAACGCGTAGTTACCTGTTAGCAGCAAACATATTCCGCAAACTAAACAGGGTAGCTCAACTAAACCCCATAGTAACATAGATGCGGTTCTGTATTTAACCAGTCTTTCTTTGGCATCGCCGGCGGATTCATCTTTAATTAGTACCAATTTCTTCTTAAATAACTTTGTACCAACAATTATTGCAACAATAGTAAAGGCGAGGGCAATAGTCTGTAATATTTTGTCATGCTCAGCTAATGCCGGTAACATTGTTTTACTGTAAACCAGATAAAATACTATTGCGGTAAAAATTAATTGCCCTGTAAGCATGGCACGATGTATTAAACTAAGCGTAGAAAATACTGTAGTCTTTTTCATTAACGGTAATAAGGGCTGATCATTAAATAAACCACAACTCCCGTTACTGCTACATAAAACCAAACGGGCCAGGTAATTCTTACCAATTTCTTATGCTTGTCGTATTCGCCGGTGAGGCCGCGGTAAGCAGTAAATAAAATAAAAGGAAGAACGATAGCCGCAAGTGGAATATGTGTTATCAGGATAAAATAATATATCGTTTTCAAACTACCGGTGCCACCAAACTTTGTTTCGCCTGCCAGTAAATGGTGTGCTATGTATGAAAGCAAAAAGAAGACTGATAATAAAATTGTTGTGAGCATAATCTTTTTATGCAACTCATAATTCTTTTTCCTTGCGGATATAAGTCCGGCAACAAGTAAAACAGCAACTAAAGAATTAATAACAGCATTTGCTTTCGCAAAAACATGCACATCAAAGCCCAGATCAACATCTAATTTATACTTACTTAAAAATACCACAGCTGCAAACACCACAAAAGAGCTTACATAAATTAAAAGTTTCGCTTTTTTATCGTTCTTTTGGAGGACTGGTTTTAACATAAGCTATTATCTATTTTCTTCTTTCCTTTTTCTACGGTTGAATATCAATGCCATTACAAACACAATGCCTATCGCAATAAATATTATAGGTAATATTGGTATAAACCCTCTTAGTACTGAAGGTTTTGATCTGTCCTTTTCCAGCATGAGTAATGGAATATCCCTTACGAGTTGCTCCTGCTTCGCCGTATCAAATGCGTTGTACCAACCTCTAACAACACGGTTACTATCCAGCAAAAAGAAATTTGCGGTATGTATAAAGGCGGTATCAACTTCTGTGTCTACCAGACCAACTTTAAGTTCGTTCCAGGCAAATTCATAAATCTCTTTTTTGTCGCCGGTAACAAACCACCATGTATCATGGTTTGCATTATAGCGGTCAGCAAACTTACGCAACTGAGGTACGGAATCATGCTCAGGATCAACAGTGATTGATATGAATTGTACAATACTATCATTCTTTGAAAAAGAATCCTGCAATCTTTTCATATTGCGGGTAAGGCCAGGGCAAATACTGGGGCACCTTGTAAAAAAGAAATCAACAACCAGTATCTTTCCTTTTAAGTCATCCAACGAAACTCTTTTACCAAGCTGGTTTGTAAACTCAATGTTCTTTACTTTATGCCAGATAGTATCGGTTACCGTTTTCCCGTTTTTCTCTGATACAACAACTTTTTCGGGCTCAAAATAATGCCTTGGCATATGCACCGTGTTTTCGCTGTAATATTTTACAATAAAATATCCTGCAAATGGCAAAACCAGTGCAATCATCAATCCCATTATCGCTTTCTTATTCATAATCTTTACTTCTGATTGTGCAAATTTACGTTAATGCAAATCATTTATTCACAAAACAAAAAACCATCCCGATTAATTCGGGATGGTCAATATTTTAAATCTTAAGATTTTCAGTAATTAATGTTTTGCATCTTTATCAACAGGCTGTTGTTGATGTTGCTCGGTTGGAGCTGGCTGTGAACCAGCATTTGTATTACGCAAATTCTTCCAGGCATTTCCATCCCAAAGAAAGGCAGCAATAAACCATACAAATAATAAAAGTGGCACTACAATAGTCATAATCATATTTCTTACCTCATCACCCAAGTGCATAAAGATAGATACGATATAATAAGCTTTAGCCAATGTTAAAGCAGCAATTACCAGTTTAGTTGTTAATACAAACCCGTACGACAAGCTGCCATGCTTAGCATATAAATAATAGCCAAGTGCCAATTCAACGATTGTTAATGCAGATAAAACCCAAAATGTTTTCCAGATGCGGCCCGTGCCAGATGCATGTTCCGGGGCATGTGTAATTTCGGGAGAAGATACTTGTGAACTCATAATACTATTTTAATTAACTCGATTAATAATTTTTATACCAGATAAAAGCAAAGGAATACGAATACCCAAACCAGATCTACAAAGTGCCAGTACAATCCTGCTTTTTCAATCATTTCATAATGACCGCGTAATTCAAAATGCTTCATTCTTGTTTTAATAAGCATCACTATATTAATAATAACACCGCTAAATACGTGGAAACCGTGAAAACCGGTAATGCCAAAGAAATAACCACCAAAGGCTATCGGGCCAGGTGTAGTTACATGAATATTAGCAGCCGTTATTGTCGAAATCATCTCTGGTCTACTCATAGCTGCATGTGCACCGCCACCATGGCCAAGTGAATGAACTATTGCTGCCAGGTTTGCATCGGGTGTTTTTTGAAGTGCCGCAGATACCGCACTTGGATCAGCCGCTATACCCCATGGATTTTGAGTAACTGTGGTACCCATTGTATTAAGAACGCCATCTACTAAAACAGTGTGATCGCCGGTGATCATGTGCGTCCACTCCCAAGCCTGACAACCTAAGAAAGCCAAACCACCAAGAATAGTAAGCACCATATATTTCTCAACACCTTTTCTGTTCATCTTATGACCCTCATGCACCGCCAACACCATGGTTACCGAACTGAAGATCAAAATAAATGTCATCAAACTTACAAATGCCAACGGCAGGTTTGCATGACCAGCGAAAGGAAATGCGTTAAAAACCTGGTTAGGATCGGCCCAATGATTTACACTAAAGCGAATAGTACCATAGCTTATCAGAAATGCCCCGAATGTGAAAGCATCACTCATTAAAAAGTACCACATCATCACTTTACCATAGCTGGCATTGAAAGGGCTTTTTCCGCCACTCCACCATTTGGTATTTGTTGGTATCGCTGTTGTTGACATATCTCTTAAATTCTATAATAAATAACTAAATAATAATTTCTTCTATCGGATCATTATTAAAAATATCAATAAATAAATCCAAAGTACATCTACAAAATGCCAGTATGTACTTACTAACTCAACTGGCACACTGTTATAAGTTCTGGTTTTTTTGCTGAATGCTTTTGCAAACAAAACCACTAAAGCAACCAAGCCTCCAACTACGTGTGCAGCATGCAGACTAACTATAACGTACATAAATGAATATGATACGTTTGCTGTAAGTGTTACCTGCTTTTCCCATAATTGCTGAAAACCCAGCAATTGAAAAACGATAAAAAGAACTCCTAGTACCAGCGTGGCAATAACCAAGCTTCTGTACTTTTTCATTTCACGTTGCTTAAACGCTTTTTCTGCCAGATAAATGGTTGCACTGCTGGCCAAAATGGCGACTGTGCTATACCAAAAGAACTGAGGTAGATCAAACGTTTGCCAATTGGCCAAATTACGTTTAACTATATAAGCACTCGTTAACCCTGCAAACATCATCAGCAAACTGCCAATGCCTACCCAAAGGGTAAATTTATGCGGATGAATTTTTTTTCGTTGTTCCATTGCCACTGTACTCATATCACTTTATCCCAAACGGGTATTTTATAATGCTTTAATGAACCATTCTGTTGGCAAACAAAGCCAGCAAAACAATCATCAAATAAAAATAAGAACTGAACATTACTTTTCTTGCACTCTTTGCATCCATCCGGATGAACAACATCACACTCACATAAACCATCCATAAATTGCAAGCCAGTAAAACATACATACTACCGATTCCTGCAATTCCTGTTAAATAAGGTAGAAATCCAACAGGTATCATTAGTGCGCTGTAAATAATACTCTGCACGGCTGTGAACTTTGTTGGACCCTTATCGGCAGGCAGCAACTTAAAGCCGGCGTTTGTATAATCTTTATGTGCCAGCCAGGCAATTGCCCAAAAATGCGGAAACTGCCATAAGAACTGTATTCCAAATAAAACCCAGGCGCCTGTCCAGCTGATTGGTTCGTTACCATAAGCTGCAACCCATCCAATTAAACAAGGCAAAGCTCCCGGTACAGCACCAACTAATACAGAAATTGAATTAACCTTTTTAAGCGGGGTGTAAATAAAGCCATATAAAAAAAGGCTGAATAAACTAACCATCGCACTCTCCAGGTTAAAAAACTTCCACATAATGAATACGCCTGCAACACCTGCGATGAATGCAAAAACACCTGCTTCATTCACACTCATTCTTCCGCTGGCAACCGGCCTTTTCGCTGTACGCATCATTAACGCATCTGAAGCTTTCTCCAGTATCTGGTTAATGGCATTTGCCGAGCCGGTAATCATCATACCTGCAACAAAAAGTAAAAGAACTGATATTATTCGTTCACGAACGAAAAACTGTTCATTAGGTGCTATTAAAAAACTAACCACCGTACTGAACACAACCATGAAACTTAAAGTGAATTTGATTAATTGAAAATAATCTTTCACTTTACTCACCAACGCAAACGATGTTGAATTGGTTATGGTTTTATTCTCCTGTTCTGAATTGTTCAAAAATCTAAATTTTATATCTCCTCAAAATCAAACGCCCGTTTTAATTATTTTGTTTAGTGCCCCTTCGTCTCATCTTCTCCTACCGGCACATCTTGTGGTATAAATTCCTTACCATCTTTTGCATAGTCATATGCACCACGGTATACTTCAGGAATTTCGCCAGGCCAGTTTCCGTGACCGGGATTGATTGGTGTTGTCCACTCCAATGTGTTAGAACCCCATGGATTTGGATCAGTTACTTTTCTTCCTTTAAACATACTGTAGAAGAAATTGTATACAAATAAAAGCTGAGCAGCAAATACAATCATAGCTACAAAACTGATAAATTCATTAAGTCCGTTGAACATATTGAACGAGGTCCATCCCGAATAATCATAATAACGACGAGGCATACCAGCCAAACCTTCGTAATGCATAGGCCAGAAGATAAGATAAGCTCCAACAAAAGTTATCCAAAAATGAATAAAGGCCATGGTGTTATTTAAATAACGACCAAACATTTTAGGGAACCAATGATAAATACCGGCAAACATACCAAACATAGATGCCACACCCATTACAATATGGAAGTGAGCAACTACAAAATAAGTATCATGTAAATGCAGATCAAGTGCAGAGTTACCCAGGAAGATACCTGTTAAACCACCGCTGATAAACAAACTTACAAAACCGATAGCGAATAACATGCCCGGCGTAAAACGAATCTTTGCACGCCACAAAGTGGTGAGCCAGTTAAATACTTTAATAGCCGATGGAACAGCAATCAATAATGTAAGTAACACAAATACTGAACCCAGGAATGGATTGAGACCCGTTACAAACATATGATGCGCCCAAACCAGGAAGGCAAGAATAGCAATAGCAAACACAGAGCCCACCATGGCCATATAACCAAATATAGGTTTGCGGCTGTTTACACTGATGATCTCCGAGCTCATGCCCATGGCTGGTAACAATATAATATACACTTCGGGGTGACCAAGGAACCAGAACAAATGCTGGAACAGGATGGCACTACCACCTTCATTAGGTAAAATTTTACCTGCGACAACAATATCACTTAAGAAGAAGCTGGTACCCAGGTTACGATCGAATAATAATAATATAGCGCCTGACAATAATACAGGGAAAGAAAGTACACCTAATACGGCAGTAAAGAATAATGCCCAAATCGTTAACGGCATACGGGTCATGCTCATCCCTTTTGTACGCATGTTAAGGATAGTAGTAATGTAGTTAAGACCTCCAAGCAATGCTGATACAATAAACATGGCCATACTTACGAGCCATAGGTCCATACCAATCTTAGCTCCGCTCGACGTATCGCCCAGAGCACTTAAAGGTGGATAGATCGTCCAACCGCCACTTGCAGGACCAGTTTGTACAAACAATGAAGCAAACATGATGATAGAAGAAATAAAGAAGAACCAATAGCTCAACATATTCAACATTGGTGAAGCCATATCTCTTGCACCAACCTGTAATGGAATAAGAAAGTTTGCAAAAGTTCCACTTAAGCCGGCTGTTAATACAAAGAATACAAGGATGGTTCCGTGCATGGTAACCAAAGCGTAATAAAACTCAGGCTTTAATTTACCACCAGCAGCCCAATGGCCTAATAAATCTTCCAACCATGGAAAAGTAGATTCGGGATAACCCAGCTGTAAACGAAATATAACAGAAAACAAACCACCGATGATTGCCCATATCATACCTGTTACCAAAAACTGTTTGGCAATCATTTTATGATCCTGGCTGAAAACGTATTTGGATATAAACGTCTCATGGTGATGATGTTCACCATGTGCATCATGTGATCCGTGAACATCTGCATGCTGTAATGTGGCTGCGCTACTCATATTCTTTCTTTTTTATCCCGGCTAAAACGGGACCCGATTAATTATTTTTTTACAGGTATTAATTGTGTCAATTGACTACCTGCACTATCTTTCTTTTTTGAATTAGGGTCATTATCCGGATACAACATATAATACTCCGATTTTTGCTCCGCTAACCATTTTTTATACTCTTCCATAGTTTCTACTATGATAACACCTCTCATAGAAAAGTGATTGGCTCCACATAATTGATCGCAGGCAATTTCATAAGTAAAGTCAGGATTACCTGTCTTCTTCTTCATATCTGCAGTAGTAATCTTTGGTGTAAACCATTGAGTTGTTGGGATACCAGGTACAGCATCCATCTTAAGCCTGAAATGCGGAAGACCTACATCATGTATCACATCTTGTGAATGAATGACCATTTTTAATGGAACGCCAACAGGAATATGCATAGTTGTATTTACATGTATATCATCATGGCTTGCCGGATCGTCGAAATCGACACCAAGGCTATTTTTTGCCGTGGTTAATTTATAATGTTTTTTTCCAAGTACATTGTCTGGTCCGGCATACCTGAATTCCCAGGCAAACTGATGACCGGTAACTTCAACTACTATTGAATCTTTTGGTGCATCACCGGTAATTTTAAACCAGGCTTTTAAACCTATTACTACTAAAACGGCTAACACTATGGCCGGTACAACAGTCCAGATTAATTCAAGCTTTGTACTGTGGGCAAAATAATAGGCTTTCCTATTGTCTTTTTCCTGGTATTTAAAAGAGAACCAGAATAATAAAACCTGAGTGATAATAAATATGATTCCGGTAAGTATAATAGTAACCATCATCATGGAGTCAATCTTTTCTCCCTCAACCGATGCAGAGCCTTGAGGAAATAAAGTTTGACCATAGTATAGCTCGTTACAATACCATACGCCTATCAACCCAAAAACTAAAAACCCAAGCAGTAAAAATGCATTGATTTTATTATTTTGTTTACGGGTTTTTTCCTCGCCCTTTAAAATACTTACGTACTCACTTGCCTTTGCAATCTGAAAAACGACCACAAAGACCAAAGCACCTAAAGCTATCATTAAAAACTCCTTCATATTCAAAGTTATTTTCTGTAATTATTATTCTAATCTCTTGTTTAAAACTCAATTTTATTACGTGTGGTGAATCATGCTTTCTTTTAAGAAAGGATGATTTTTAGCCAGCAATGAATGTTTGCTTAAATATCTTCCGGTTCCCCACATGATTAAACCAATAAACAAAGCGGCTATACCAAATTCAAAAAAGCCTAGTGTATAATGCTCGTGTAATGTACCCGGCATTACCATTTGGAAAAAATCTATCCAGTGACCGAAAATAATCAGTACTGCCATAAAAGTTACCATGGTCCAATTCCTCTTGGTTCCTTTCTTCATTAATATTAATAACGGACACAGGAAGTTAATTATTAAGTTGAGAAAGAATATGGCTTTGTAAGGACCTGCTTTTGTTGCGGTACCAATTCTTTCTACAAAATATTTAGTTTCTTCCGGCTGGTTACTATACCATATAAGCATGTATTGAGAGAACCATAAGTATGTCCAGAATATAGAGAAGGCAAACATGAATTTTCCCAAATCATGCAAATGCTCTTCGGTAACATATTCTAACTGACCACGGTTCTTTAAATAAATAACATACAAGGCAATTAATGAAATGCCTGATACAAAAGTGCTTGCAAATGTGTACCAGCTATACATGGTGCTATACCAATGTGCATCAATACTCATTAGCCATAGCCATGGAATAGTTGAAGCAACTGTTAATGTAAATACAATTGTGTACAAAGAAGCCCAAACTGTATTATCCCATATCCACTTTTTACCTGTTTCATAATCCATTGTTCCCTGCTCATCACTCTTTAAACTCATGGCACGCATTTTCTTACCAAGGAACCACCAAAGGAAAATGGTAATGGTAGACCAAACCATAAAGAAAACCGGATTTAAAAATCCTTTCTTTCCGTTTAATATATGATCATTGGCAACAGCTTCCTTATCTAACCAATGATAGATATCGGTACGGCCGCCAAAAACAATAGCTACTAATATTAAAAAAGTAATAATGCCTAAAATGGGCACTACACTTGATATAGCTTCTGATACCCTTCTAAAAGCGACCACCCATCCGCCCATGGCCATGGTGGTAACACAAATAAAGAACATGGCAGCATTTACAACCAGTAAAAAGAATACGCTGTTTTGTAACAACACAGCCCAAAAACGGGTACTGTTTACATGATCGCCTCCGTGTGCATGAATCCATGGTTGATATCTGAACACTCCGTACAACAATGCTACAATGCCGACAGCAATCAGTCCATAGGTCCACTTTTTATAACTGCCCGGTAATTGAAATTGATGATCCATCTAATCTTTATTTTGTGTTAATACTTTTATTTATTTAACGGCCGCATCAGCTGCGGGTTCTGCACTAGCCGCTTTTGGCTCCAGTGTTCTTATATATTGTACTATTCTCCAACGCTGCTCACGGCTTAGTTGAGAAGCATAGCTTCCCATATTGCCCTGTCCATAAGTCATTACAAAAAATAATCTTCCGTCGCTATAATTTGGAGACTCGGCTATAATACTTTTTACACCGCCGATTTTTGGACCTATTGGACCATCATTTCCACCCTTAGCTCCATGACAAACCGCACAATTAATATTATATAATCTTCCAGCCTCTTCAAGATCCTTGCCTATCATTGGCTCTAACGGATTTTTTACCTCAGCACTTAAAACTAATAACCCATTACTGTCGTTAGGTACATTAAAAGGGAAAAGTTCGCCTCTCTTTACAGTGCCTTCAGGTGCAAGATTATTATAAAATATCTTATGCCCACGATCACTAGGGTCCATGGTAAATGATGTATCCCGGGCAGCATAACTTTCGTAAGCACGGCTGTAAGCCATATCAGGCATATAAGCCCTTCCCGGATCACGTTTATCTTTGCAACCTGTAATCACAGCTGCCGTTGATAAAACCAGTGTTGCTATAATTGCGATTTTTTTCATTCTGATAATCTTCTTTTTATTAAATAAGGAACTAACTCCCCCGTTCTCATCGTAATTAATATCCCTTTTCCTCTTTGTATAACTTCTGTTCTTTGTGATACCTTCCGATCCACCAGCCTGTTTCAGCTACTTGTACATTTATTTCCTGAGCGCCGGCTGTTTGTAAAAATGACTGCACTTCTGCATCATTGGTTTGATCGGTACACTCAATAACCATTACAAAAAGATCGTCGGTTGCTCTTGGGTGAAAATGATGCTTCTTTACAAAAGGCGCCAGATTACACAAATAACAAAATGTAAGAACCATGCCAACGGCAGAGAATAATACTGTTAACTCAAACGTAATCGGTATCCAGGCTGGTAAAGCAAAATGCGGTTTACCGCCAATATTTAAAGGCCAATCTTTGGTAAATACCCAGCTCATAAATGTAAGCGCCGTGGTAGTACCGGTAATGGCATAGATAAAACCTGCTGTGTGCAGACTAGTTTCACGAATACCCATAGCATGATCTAAACCATGCACCGGAAAGGGTGTGTACACGTCATGTATTTTGTATCCCGCTTTGCGAACGTTTTTCACCGCAGGAAACAATACCTTTTCATCATCAAATGATCCTACAACAAATTTTTTAATTCCTCCAGCCATATTTTTAGCTTTTGCCCCAAACCCCTATAGGGGCTTTTGGTGTATTAATATTTATAATCTATTCAAATTCTTGAACTCCCAGTTCCCCCTTTCCTTCGACTACGCTCAGGACTGGCGGAGGGGGTTAATGCCCATGCTCCACCTCATCAATATAAAACTTCTCCGAATCCATTTTTTCCTGATCGGTCATCTTCACTTTATAATTTTCTCCACTGGTTTTTAAAATGGCCTTGATCTCCGCCACAGCAATAACCGGGAAGTATTTTGCAAACAGGAAGAAGCAGGTAAAGAACAATCCGAATGTACCTAGGTAGAAACCAATCTCCCAAATGGTAGGACTGTAATACGTACTCCATGATGATGGTAAATAATCTCTGTAAACAGATGTTACGATAATTACAAAACGCTCGAACCACATACCTATGTTTACGATAATACTCATGAAGAACGTTACTGTGATATTTCTTCTCAGTTTACGGCTCCAGAACAATTGTGGTGAAACCACGTTACAGAACATCATCAACCAATAACTCCAGCCATAAGGACTGAACAAATTAGCACGGTTCTCTTTAAATGCATACCACTCGTAAGGATTTTGTCCGTACCAGGCAATGAATAACTCGGTTAAATAAGCACAACCCACAATACTACCCGTTAACACAATTACTTTGTTCATGGCTTCAATATGGCCAACGGTAATATAATCTTGCAGATGTAAAACTTTACGTACCACAATCATCAGCGTTTGCACCATGGCAAATCCACTAAAGATGGCGCCCGCCACAAAGTATGGAGGGAAGATGGTTGTATGCCAGCCCGGTACAATAGAAGTAGCAAAGTCAAAAGATACAATCGTATGTACAGAAAGTACAAGCGGTGTACTTAAACCTGCCAATACTAATGATAATGATTCATGACGCTGCCAGTGTTTGGTACTTCCGGTCCAGCCGAAAGACGCAACACCGTAAAACATTTTGCGGAATTTTGTTTTTGCACGATCCCTTACTGTTGCCAGATCGGGCAATAAACCCGAGTACCAGAATAATAACGAAACGGTGAAATAAGTTGATATCGCAAATACGTCCCAAAGCAAGGGTGAATTAAAGTTAACCCATAAAGGACCACGGCTGTTAGGGTAAGGCAATACAAAGAAAGCCATCCAAACTCTACCCATGTGCCATATTGGAAACTGACCAGCGCACATTACCGCAAAAATCGTCATCGCCTCAGCTGCACGGTTTACACCTGTTCTCCAGCCTTGACGGAATAATAATAAGATCGCTGAAATTAACGTACCGGCGTGACCAATACCTACCCACCATACGAAGTTGGTAATATCCCAACCCCAGCCGATGGTTTTGTTCAGGTTCCACTGACCAATACCATAAGTAACCTCACGGTAAACGCTGTACACTCCAAATAATAAAAGAGCAACGCTGATATAAAATCCAATATACCAGAGCCTGCTTGGCTTCATCTCAATGGGACGAATGATATCTTCCGTTACCTGGTGGTAAGTTTTTTCACCATCAACCAGCGGTTCCCTTTGTTGCGATTCGTATTTCAGTAATGACATATCGTGTTATTAGCGGCCTCTCCCTCAATCCCTCTCCAAAAGAAAGGGAGGCCAGGCTTTTGTTTTTTATTTCAACTATAGTAATTAAGCATTTCGGCTTTTTATCTCTATTAAACTTTTATCAAAGCGAACAAATCTACAATTTCATCTCCTCGTCGGTCTACTCAATTTCCTCCCCCTTCGGGGGAGATAGAGGGGGCCTATGCATGCGGCTTCGCTTCTACCTTCTTCTCATCATGATGTTCTTCTTCAACTCCAATATGCCTGTCGGTGTTACGAACTTTGGCTAAGTAACTTACATTAGGCAAAACGTGTAACTGCTCCATTACATAGAATGCACGGTGCGTTTGATCTACATTTCTGATCTTATAAACATCACTTTCTTTATCGTTAACATTACCAAAGCTGATGGCATGTGTAGGACAGGCCTGCATACAAGCCGTTTTAACGTTACGAACCAATTTTGGATCCTGTTGCTTTTTAGCTTCCAGTTTGGTTTCTTGTAAACGCTGAACACAGAAAGAGCATTTCTCAATTACACCTCTTGAACGAACTGTAACATCAGGATTCAATACCATTCTTGTTAAGTCATCGTTCATCTGCAATACACTCTCATCCATATAAGTACCAACCATCGGGTTTTGATTATCGGCGAAGCTATCAGCTCCGGTATAATCTAACCAGTTAAAACGACGTACTTTATAAGGACAGTTATTTGCACAATATCTTGTACCGATACAACGGTTATATGTCATTTGGTTTAAGCCTTCGCTGCTATGGTTTGTAGCCGCAACCGGGCAAACGTTTTCGCAAGGTGCGTTATCGCAATGCTGACAAAGCATGGGTTGAAACACGACATCCGGATTTTCCAGATCACCAGTGAAATAACGATCAATACGTAACCAATGCATTTCATGTGCTGCCTGAACCTGCATTTTACCAACAACACTCACGTTATTTTCAGCGGTACATGCAATAACGCAAGCACTACAACCGGTACAGGTATTCAAATCGATACTCATGCCCCACTTAATACCCGGCTTTTCAAAATCAGGGTACATCGTAGCGTCCTTCACAAAATCTTTACTGCCACCAATTGTTATTGCTAATTTTTCTTTATTAACTTCTTCTAAAAGTGCTGCTTTATTTGCATTATAGCTCTTAAGATTGGTTTCGTAAATAACCGGACGACTTTCGGTAAAACCATGCACCTGAGTTTGTGCCAAAGGATACTTAGTGCCGGTCTTTTCCACAGTCGCAACCGATGAATATGAATTGGTTCCGTTAACTAACCCAACAAAAGGATATACATTCTTACCGGCACCACTTGCCGACTTACCAATTTTCTCTTTAGTTTCTTCTTTATTTGCACTTTCTCTGCCGTAACCAACTGCTAAAGCAACTGTGTCTTTATTCATACCGGGAATAACAATCACCGGTAATTCAACTGAATTAGCACCAACTGTAATTTTTACAACTGGTTTTTCAGGATGAACTTCATAATCACTTTGATTACCACCTTCCTGATTCATCACATCCAGCTTTAATAATGACTTGGCCATTGCCGGACTCATCATTGCGTAGTTGTCCCAGGTTACTTTGGTAACCGGATCAGGTAATTCCTGCAACCATGGGTTATTAGCCTGGCTACCATTACCTACAGATACTTTTTGATAAAGCACTATTTCAACTGCTCCGCCTTTGGCAGAAGTGGCTGCTGCAGCGGCTGCGCTTAAAGCGCCGCCATTGAAAGATCCACCGCCAACTGGCATAGTTTCTGGTTCAACAACTCCATCTTGCAAAGCTTTATTGTACAAATCGGTACTGCCCAATTTGGCGCTCCAATATGTTTTAAAGTAAGATTCGTAATCGTTCATTAAACTACCGGCCGGTGCACTCCATTTTAATAATGAAGTTTGAAAAGCCCTGGTTTTAAACAAAGGATTGATGGTAGGTTGCATTAAACTGAAATAACCTGTCTTAGGTTCTGCATCGCCCCAGCTTTCTAACCAATGATGCGATGGAATAATATAATTACACAGTTCGGTTGTTTCGTCCATGGTTCCGTTAAAGGAAACAGAAACAACTTTCGCCATCGCTTCTTTAAATTTCTTACTGTCGCTGTATGAGTACGCAGGATTACAATCGTTAATTAAAACAGCACCTACGGCACCCGACTTCATATCTTCAATCAATTTAGCCATATCAGCATCGCTACCATTTTTGTAGTTAGATGTGATTGCCCAGTTAATGGTAGTACCATTTGCACCAATAGCTTCGTTGATTGCATTTACAATTACCTGAATATTACTATCGTTGTTTCCGCAAACTACAAGTGCCGAACCTTTGCTGGCAGATAATGCAGCAGCAGCTTCGGTAATTCCCTTACTCAATCTTGCATCAGCGATTGAAGGAGCAGAAACAGCACCTCCCAATTTAGCCAATAAAGCCAATGCAACAGCACCGGTTTCAGATGGCTTGTGGGTAAAGCGGTCATCGGCATTACTACCAGTAAGGCTCATCATACTTTCAAACTGAAAATGACGGCTAAGCTCTACTTTTTCGCCTTTTACTTTTCTGTTCTGCGAATATTGATTGCTGAATTCAGTTGGGCTAAGCCAGGTTCCTAAAAAATCGGCACCAAGGCTTACTACAACTTTTGCTTTATCAAAATGATAAGAAGGAATAGCTTTTTTGCCGTAGCAGGCTTCGTTAGCCAGCATCATGCCGCTGTAACTTACCGCATCGTATTGTACGTGGCGGCTTCCAGGGTATTTGGCTAAAAAATCTTTTATTATTAATAAGGTAGATGGAGAATTTATTGAAGAAGTCAACAAGGCAACATTTTTACCTACTATTGCCGCACCGGCCATTTTATCAAACGCATCAAAACCGGGCACTTCTTTAAATCCTTTGGCTGTTTTCTCCATTGGATAACGAAGACGGGTGTTATCATACAAATCTAAAACAGAAGCCTGTGCCTGAGCGTTGGTTCCGCCGTTAGTTATGGTAGATAGTTCGTTTCCTTCAATTTTGATAGGTCTGCCATCTCTTTGTTTTACAACAACCGAAATAGCATCTCCACCATTAACATAAGTAGATGCATAGTAATTAGCCACACCCGGAATAATATCATCGGGTCTGTTTAAATAGGGCACAGCCTTACGTACAGGCGTTTTGCAACTTGCAGCAACAGCAGCCGCAGCTGTACTGAATCCAAGGTATTTAAGAAAATCCCTGCGTGGTGTTTTAGCATCAAGGATACCTTTATCATCAAGGTCAGCTAAAGGAAGCAGTTCTTCTTGAAACTCATTTTTGGTTGATTCCTGAAAACTTTCAGTTTGATTCAGTTCCCCAAAACTTTGCCAGTATTTTTTCTTACTCATAATGTTCTGATGTGCAAATAAATAGCAACGGTACCTAATGGCACATTTGCCTATTTGCTAATTTGCTAATTCTTATTAATAGTGACATTTCTGACATTCCGTTCCACCAATCGCCTCTACAGTTACACTGTCCATCTTTTTGTTCTTTATATCCTTGTGGAATTTCTCGTAAATGCTGTAAAATTTGTTTCCGCTTTTATCGTCTTTGTTGTAAAAATCTACTTTGGTATCTCTGTGGCAGTTAACACACCAGCCCATGCTTAACTCGGCAAACTGGAATACTTCGGGCATGTCCTGAATATTACCATGACATGTTTGACAATCCTGCTTACCAACTTTTACGTGCTGGCTATGGTTAAAGTACACATGATCGGGCAGATTGTGAACTTTTGTCCACTGTATAGGCTTAGCGCCATCGGGTATGCCGTCGTTATTAGTATCGGGGTTGTACTTCTTAGTTACTGTGTTCCAGCCAGCGTACTCATATAATTTCTGAATTTCAGCCGTTCCGTCAACTTTGCTGCCATCCTCTCTTACCAATTCATCAGGACCCTCGTATTTATCAATTGCTTTATGGCAATTCATACACTGGTTTACCGATGGAATACTTGCCTGCTTGCTATCCTGTGCACCGCCATGGCAGTACAAACAGCTTATCTGGTTGGTACCAGCATGTACTTTATGAGAGTAAAATATAGGTTGCTCGGGTTGATAATTTATTTGACGGCCTAAATTAACCGCTCCATTAATAGTATAAAAGCCTCCCACAAGGAAAAGCAACAATATACCCGCCATTAAGTAAGTTTTGTTTTTATATGCCGGAACCGGCTCTGGTGTAACTATACCTTCTTTCTCTTCTGATAATTTGCGAAGATTACTGTTAACCTGTATTAATATGAATGCAATAAGCGCTAAAACAAGGGTTAAAATGCCAAAAAGAAGTGAGTTATCAGAGCCTCCAGTGTCTTTCCCTATTGGAGGAACAGGTGGAGCGTAAGTATCAGCGTAGGTTAAAATAGCATCAATCTCTTCATTCTTTAAGTTTGGAAAGTTGGTCATTACAGACTTATTCCAAGTCTCAAACAATTTCTTACCATATGCATCACTCTCTCGTACAGTAGCAGAGTTACGTATCCATTCATATGCCCAAGTCTTTGTGGGGTGTTTATCCCTTACGTTTTTAAGGGCAGGACCGGTAAAATCTTTATCGGGTTTATGGCAACTGGCACAGTTAGCTTTAAAAAGCGCTTCGCCGTCCTGAGCGAAAGATTGAACATTAATTGACAGTAAAACAACTAAAAAAAGACTTGTAAATATCCTGTTAAAGATTTTTCTATA